>CAMZIK010000004.1 GCA_947307175.1 uncultured Clostridia bacterium | reverse complement strand
ACCAAAAAGGTAGTGCCAGGCGTCTCATTTTGTGGTATAATATAATTGCAAAAAAACCATTAAATCAACGAAAGGATCTTGAAAGCTCATAATCGGCTTTATACCTTGGTGCTACACCACCTTCAACCAAATTCCTGACCTCAGGAAATTGGTCTAAAATACTCCTTCCGGCATTATAACGATATCGAACTGCTTGATGAAAGCGGCTGTGAAAAGCTTGTCAGCGTCAGCGGTGCAAAGGCTTGCAAGAGTACTGTCAACAGCTGCGCCGACGGTATCGCCGTAGGCTACTATTCTTACGCAACAGAAGAAAAGATGGAATTGTTCGTACCTGTGAACCGCAAATACACTCTGAATATGAAAGGCTATTCCATCAAGCCGTATCATACAGCATCAATATGAATTGGTAATAGCAAGCCATGCAGCATAACAGAATAAGAGCGTCTGCGTACTTGCTGGCGGAGTTTTCGCAGCAAACCGGAAAGCACCGCTTCTGCTCGCAGACACGACCCTGAGAGATGCACAAAAGAGCTTCCTGAAAGCATAGAAACCAAACAAGCTTTACATCTTCGGCGGCACAGTAGCTGTCCCCGATAAGCTTGCAGAAGAAGTCGCAAAACTGAGCGTATAACACCAAAAGCCTCCACAAAAGTGGGGGCTTTTTGCGTCAGAATGAGAACCTGACAATTTAATTAAATTAATAAAATAATGCATCTATGTTGACAATTCGACCAAATTATGCTAATATATAATTAGCAATTACATTTGTTTGTGAAGTTGATAAAGCTATGCTGAAATGTTGCGCTCAGACTGTCAAATAGTATAGCTATGTATTTTTTCAATAGTTGAAAAGCATACCTTCGGGTTGACCGGGGGTGTGTATTTTATAAAAACAAAGGAGGATAAAATATGAAACAAAATGCCTTTAAACGCACGCTTGCGGTAGGCCTTGCAGTGCTTTGCACTGCGACCAGCACTCTGCCTTTTGTAGACCTGAGTGCCGAAGCCTATTCCAAGGCAGACATCGTTGCTGCTGTTCACGCAAACGACCTGAAAGCTGATGAACTTGAAAGAGAAACCTCTTACCTTTACTGCACAGTAAACGGGATCCTGTCGAACACGGACACCAATACTCCGGTGATGGATAAGGTCGATCTGCCCGAGAAGTTCGATCTTCGTGATGTTGACGGAAAAAACTATGTTTCGCCCGTAAAGGATCAGAGCCCCTGGGGCACCTGCTGGAGCTTCGGAGGCACAGCCGCAGCTGAGATAAGCGTGGCATCTGCCAAAGACTTTGACTATAACGATCCTGAAAATGAATTATTCAAGCCTTATTATGATTTTTCAGAAAAGCATCTTGCGTGGTTCACCTATATGCCTCTGACTGAGGAAAGCGGAAAATATTTTTCGCAGGCAGGAGAGGGCATCTATCTGGGCTATCCCGAAGGCGCCACACCGGAAATGATCAGCACTAAGGTCTATCAGAACGGCGGCATTTATACCACTTCAAACACAATGTATTCAGCAGGCATCGGCCCCGCGTTAGAAAAGGATTTCCCTTACCGCACAAGTGACGAAACTGCCGGTATTGTACGGCTCCTGCTTTTTGGAATAGAGATCACCGGCGATCACGAAAAGGATGATTCCTCAGAGGGTACGCTTTATGATGAAGTGATAAACAGAGAGGATCAAGATGCGGTCGTTGATGAACTGACCGCAAAGTATCCCGACTATGAGTTCGTGACGCTTAACCGTCTTTCAGAAATAGTGGAAAACCCTCCGCCGGAATCGATCGGAAAAAAATATGCAGCATTTTATGCAAAGGATTCTGTTGACTGGACACTTGATGAGTCCGGACGTTTCAGTCACGAATACTACCTCAAGGACGGAAATATTCTTCCTCCGCCCTATGTTCTGGGCGAGAACAAAGAATATGTCTATAATCCTGCCGGCGTTGAGGCTATAAAAAGAGAGCTTGTAAACGGCAGAGGCGTTGCAGTCGCCTTTCAGGCAGACCAGTCGCTGCCCGGACAGGTCATCGGTGACGGCGGATATATGAATTTTATCGACAAGGACGGCAACCATACCTCCAACCAGGACGAAGCTGTTATATGGGCTCAGTACACCTATGACAAGACCTATGACCCGGCTGACCCTGATTCTGTCAACAAGCCGCTGACTCCCAACCACGCTGTCTGCATAGTCGGATATGACGATAATTTCCCCAAGGAGTATTTCAACGATCCCAACGGAACTATCGGCGGCGACGGCGCGTGGATAATCAAGAACAGCTGGGGCACCGAATGGGGCAGCGAAAACACCGGATATTTCTATCTCTCATACTATGATCAGAGCATGATCCTGGGTGAGAGCTACAGCTTTGATACGGAAGAAGACACCTCATACCTTCTGAAAAATATTGATATGTACGATTTCCTGCCTTCTCAGTTAAGAAACAGGGTATCTATGAAGGACGAGATCGGCATGGCAAGCGTCTTTACTGCTGAGAACAACTGCTCGGTAAGATTTATCGGCGTTGAAGTAACATCAGCTGAAAGCGATGTTGAATACAGCGTTTACAAGCTGAACGATAATGCTTCTTCTCCTGTTGACGGTGAGCTGTTTGCACAGAGCACCGAGCATTTCGATTATATCGGATATCATATGGTCGATATCGGAAGATCATTGGCTCTGCGCAAGGGCGATAAGTATTCCGTAGTTGTTAAGATCAAGGATCCCGACGGCTATCAGCTTAATGTCAGCAGGGATCTCAACAAGCAGGGTATGGATCACTACGAGCCCTATGCTCATGAGCGTTTTCTTGATTCGGGAGGGGATCCTGCGCGTTACACTCCGTCTACCAGTTATTCCAAGGCAGTAGTCAACAAGGGCGAAAGCTTTGTCGGCAGCGGCTCTGACTGGACCGACTGGGCAGATGTTATCTCTGAACTGAAGAAACTCAACAAGGATCTGAACAACGACGGCTTTGAGTATGATAATTTCGCTGTAAGAAGCTATCCCGAAACGGAATATCTCTCGGTTGTGAACAAGCCTGTCAGCGAGCAGGAGACCTACAAGGCAGGCGATGTGCTCAAGGGCGTTATCAAGGTAAAATACAACTCCGACAGCGCTGTGCTTGTTGAAGAAATGGGCGGCAATTTTGAAGTTGAGCTTACTATCAACGGCAAGCAGTTCATGATTGGCGAGAACAACAAGAATGCTGTATTCAACAAGCTGGCTAAGGGCGAGACACTTGAGATACCATATGAATATACAGTTACCGAAGAAGCTGCCAAGCTTTGCAGCATCGAAAGCACCGCTCGCCTCAAGTTTATGGGTGTGTACCTCGACGAGGAGCGCAAGCCTATCTTCCCTGAGGATCTGAGCTATACCGTAAATACAGTAGGTCACAAATTCAGTGACTGGACAACCACAAGTTTTGACATGGAAACGGGAACATCGACCCAGACGAGAAAATGTTCAGTCTGCGGAAGAGTCGAAACAAAAACTACCAAGAACGCAATCCAGCGCCTCGCAGGCGCCAGCAGATACGAAACTGCTGTTGAGATCTCAAAGGCAGGTTTCCCTGACGGAAGTGACACGGTCGTTCTTGCTTATGGTCTGAACTACGCAGATGCACTTGCAGGCATGTCACTTGCAAAAAATATGAATGCACCTATCTTGCTTACAAACCTTAAAACTCTTCCCGCAGAAACGCTCGCAGAGATAAAAAGGCTTAAAGCAAAGAACGTTATCATTCTCGGCGGAACCGGTGCAGTAGGCGAAGAAGTAGAGTCAGCTCTCAAAAAAGAAGGACTGAAAACAGAGCGAATAGCAGGCGCAACAAGGTTTGAAACCGCCACCAAGATAGCAGAAAAAATGCAGAAGCTCAGCGGCAAAGCACCCGAAGATGTGTTCTTCGTTTACGGACTGGATTACGCTGATGCATTGTCAGTTAGCACAGTCGCTGCACTCAAAAATGCTCCGATGATCTACCTTACGACAAAGGGCAATCTGAATGCTGACACAGCTGCATACCTTGCAAAGATCAAGGGCAGCGTGAAGAACGCATACGTTATCGGCGGTGATGGAGTGATCTCAAACGATATGATGAAAAAGGCAGGCAATGCCCTGGGCGTTACACCAAAAAGAGTATTTGGCGCAAACAGATTTGAAACCTGCGTTGCAGTCAACGAGCAGTTCAAGGATACTCTGAACGGCGATATGCTCTGTGTAGCAACAGGAATGGATTTCCCCGATGCTCTCGCAGGCGGCGTTTACGCAGCACTCAACAAAGCACCGCTGTTCCTGATAAACGGAAAGGCAAAAACGCCAAACCTGAACGATGCACAAAAGGCATACCTCAAAGGAAAGAATGCAGCCACTATAACCACATTCGGCGGCGAGGGCGTTGTACCAGACAGCCATATTGCAGATATAGCTAAAAACTCGATATAACGCAGCAAAGCTCCTTTGTAAACTGAACCGCACCATTTTGTGCGGACAGTACAAAAAAGTCCCTATGGCATATTAAATTAAGCAACGAACTGGCTTCGCAACTCAAGCGGAGTCAGTTTTGTTTTGAGTTGAATACGCTGATGATTGTAATAGTAAATGAAATAATCAATCATTCTTCGAGTTTCCTTGAAAGTCGTTATCTTTTACCTGTAAATGCACTCTGTAGTTAAGGGAAAGGATTTTCCGTTCGGGATATGCTTGCGTATTTCTGCGTGCAATAAAGGAAAAAGGTATCTCTGTCAATTTCATCAATGATTACGGAAAAGCAAAAGAATGGTCGATCTGAACACAAATCAGGATTTATTATTTCGTATCCGAAAATCACTTGACATTTCAGCTCTTGTGAGTTATAATAAGACCACGCAAACGGCGTATCTGCGGGGAAAATTAAACCGATGCCGTTGTGCTGCCATTAGGTTCTATTGGCAACACCGTGCAGGTTGAAGTCCCGAGCGTTCGCAGGACGGTTGCACTTGCATTCATAATATCTAAATAACTAAGGCTGATGCAATTTGATTTGCACCAGCCTTGTTTTTTATATAAAACATGTGATGATTTTAGGCGTTTTTCGTAACAGTGATTATACATCTCGGTTCTTTTGTAACGTAGTTCATGGATGCTGCCAGTGTCTGTGCGCTAACTCTCATAAGGCTTTTTCCGCCGCCAGCGAAATACGGGTCTGCATAGTAGAAATACAGCTCGCCGCCTATGTATTCATATCCGCATATAACAACAAAGTGTGCGGGTGAATCAGGCTGTGCAACGATGCTGCCTGATCGGTAGCTTGCAACAACGATGCTCCTTTCGCCGTTGTCGATAAGCCCTTTGAGTGTAGATGTCGGGTCGGCGCCGTAAAGGTTGCTTGCCGATACTGTGCCGCCGGAATAGCTCTCTATCAGCTTCATAAGGTTCGGTGCAGTGATGCCGCCGCCGCTTGTCAGGCTGCCCTGATCGTTGAGACCGCTTTGTTCGCAGAAACGGATCAGCTCGTCCTTTGTCCATTTCATTCCCAGCTGATAGTTTACAAGTATCGTTGCAGAGGTCGGACCGCAGGCTTTCTTGCCGTAGATGTCGCCGCCCATCTGTCCTATCGCTGCTGTCTCAAGTATCTTTGCTCCGGTCTGCTCAATCACACAGCTGTTTGCTATCAGGTATTCACGGTAGCGATAGTTTATTACAACGTATCCGTCGTAGCTTGGGTTGTAGTGTCCGGAATAAAAGCTGCCCGCTTCGATCGTTCCGACCTTGTTCTTTTCCATATCCCGAAGATTTGTTGTATATGGGAAGAAATACAGCTTTGAAGATGTGTCGCTCTTGTCGATCGTTACGGGTGCAGTTGTTGTCTGCGTCGGCTCGGTCGTGACGGCGGTTGTCGTATTGCTCTGAGGAGCAGTCTCACTTGGTTTGGTCGTTGTTGTTTCCTGGGTCGTCTCAGGTGCGGCTTGCGTTTGCTGAGCAGTTTCAGTTTCTGATTTTTTCGTTGCTGTGACTGAGTTTGGTGCTGACTGCATAGCTGCCTGTCCTTTGATAGATATTTCTGTTTTGCTTACAGCAGTTGTCTGTGCTTTTTTGTCTGCACTGCTGGCGACCTCACTGCCGCAGCTTGCCATACAAAGCGCGATACATATGCTAAGCATAGCCGCAATTTTTTTTTTCATTGTTATCTCCCCTTGATAGTGTTAAATTTTGACCTTGATTTCTTCTTTCACCTATATATTCGCAGTCACTTTCAATTTTCACTCAATTTTTTTGAAAAAATATTTATCATAAAAAGGCTGATGCATTCTGAATGCACCAGCCTCTATTTTGTGCTTGCTATATTTACAATAGTATGTTATTATTAAATGCGATATAAATAATGAAAAGTTTTTTTGATACTGAGTGAAAACCAACATTCACTGCGAATAAATAAGTGAAGGGACCCTTCAAGGAAAAGAGATGAGAAATATGACAGACGAAGAGCTGCTCGGGCGGATGCGCGCTGACGACCAGAAAGCTTTCGAGACTGTTATGCAAAAGTACAGGCGGTATGTGGAATACATCGCCGGGCGGATGATAAACACCGAAAGCGACAGAGAAGAAACAGTTATGGATACGTTTTATAAGGTGTGGAATAAAAGAAATGAAATAGACTTAAACAAAATG
The DNA here is from genome assembly GCA_947307175.1 of uncultured Clostridia bacterium. Taxonomy (GTDB): domain Bacteria; phylum Bacillota; class Clostridia; order Oscillospirales; family Ruminococcaceae; genus Hominimerdicola. Next base: position 52,496 of record CAMZIK010000004.1, on the reverse strand, counting down.
AGCCTGAAAAGCTACATATCCATGACCGCTTCAAGCTGTACAGTCGATAAGCTAAGACGGATAACCAAGGGTGCGCCTGTCGATCCGATCGAAGACGATCTTCAGCTTGAACTTGATCTTGAGGACGAGACCGCAAGAAAGATAAATCTTGACATCATCAAGAAAGTCGTGCAGGCAATGCCTTCACCCGACCGTGAAATTTTCATCGACCGCTACTATTTCGAGCTTGACGTTAAGGAGATAGCGAAGCGAAGAAACGTGGCGGAGAAAAAAGTCTGGAATATACTCTCACGAAGAAAAGCCAAACTCAGAAAGGAACTTATAAAGGGAGGTGTCACCTTATGAGCAGGCTCACAGAATTAATGAAGCAGATACCCCTTGATGAACTTATGGGGGACACTGTCCAAACGACAGACGATACAAAAAGAAATATAGAAGAGACAACAGAAGAAAACAACGTGGGCTACGCAGAAACGAGAACAAACATCAGACAGTCGGGCGCTCACGTCAAGCGCTCAGGCGCGCTGGTGTCAGCGGCAGCTATCGCCATTGTTGCGATAGGAGGTGCATTTGCATATTTCATGCTTTCAAAGAACAGACCCGAGACTTACAGTGCAGATTCAAGTTCGGCGGCGGTACAGGTGACCTCACAATCATCTTCCCAGGTACCGAGCGCATCAAACAAGGCTATCCTTGAAGACTACATCAAAAGCAAGCCTGAACTGAAGGAGGGAAGCTCTGATCCTTCATCGTTGGATTATTTCGATGTTGACGAAGACTGTGGTTATGGCCTTTACAGAGGCGGCGAAAGAAAGTGTACACTGTTTAAGGTCAGCGGCGGAAAGGTCACTGAGTACACTGAGCTTAAAGGAATAACCGGTGGACGCACATTTGAACTGCCTTACGATATATTCGAGTCGCAGATATTTGAGATGGGCGGCAGCAAGTATGCGGCGCTGCTGGTGGAGATTATCAACGATGACGGTTATTATCCCGCAGTGACGATAATAAAGGTAGACGGTGACGAGCCTTTGTGTGCAAGTATCGGGCATGTCGGCATAACTATGGAGAAATACTGTAAAGGATCGGAATACGCTGAGTTCGATGTAAACAAGTATCCCACCAGAGTTATAGGGCTGAAAGATGTTTTCAAGGTAACAAATGACGGCGTGACTATTGACGGTATAGATCACAGCTGCAAAAACGGAGATCTCGTCCAGACATACCGTATGAGCATTGAAGACTTTGTGGGTCACAAGCAAGACTCTGATAAGCTTGAGATACTGAGTGCGTTTACCATCACTAATAATGGCAGATTTGCATACGGCGCTTACTACGACCGTTCAGCCGGCAGGAGCGTTCTTTGCAGGGCAAGCGATCAGACTGTGGTTGAGCATCCCGACAAGCTTTTTACGGGCGACAGCAATATGTGCATCACGGGCAGGATATATAATATGGAAAGCTACACTGTTATCAACGGAAGCGAAACTAAAGAGTTGCTTGTGATATTGGCGGACAAGGTCACAAACGGCGGAGTAGCACCGATGATAGTTGTGCTTGACATCGCCAGCGAAGTACCTGCTGCAATAATGAGCGAGCCTGTAATGATAGATATTACTCACTACGACAAGAACGCCACGATAACCAAAGATGGCGATACCACTATCTACGGTGTGAGCAAATTCGATGATACTGTCTGGACTTATTGTCAGACCACAGACAAGGGATTGAAGATCGACGGCAAATTATTTACTATCAACAATGGCAAACTTGTTGAAGATAAATGACAACAGAATATAATTTGCGCAACAAGTGAAAGCAGGTGCCTACTTTTTCAGTAAGCACCTGCTTTCGAGGTTTAATCAATGGCTTTGTAATATGTATAAGGAAATTCAATTATGGGGAAGTTTTCTGTCAGGATACCTTGGTCACAGGGATAACTGCGCCGTTGTACTTTTCCTTGATGAACTTAGCAGTATCTTCTGACTGAAGCAGCTCAACTATTGCCTTAAGTCCTTCGTCGTCCTTCTTATCGGGAGTTGTAACGACGATGTTTGCATAAGGGGAATCCTCGCCCTCACGGAACAGGAACTTTGTTGCATCAAGACCTGCCTCGATTACCTTGTTGGTGTTGTTGATGTAAACATCGAACTCGCTGATGTGTGCATTTATCTGATAGCTGTCAAGCTCAGTTATCTCAAGCGGCTTTACATACTCGGTGATGTCCTTGATGCTTGCACGTGCGTTCTCTGTTTTGCCGAGCTTTATCCAACCCTGCTGTTCAAGAATGCGCAGCGCTCTGTACTCGTTGGTAGCATCATCGGGGATAACGATTTTAGCCTTGTCGGGAACTTCGTCTGCGGACTTGTACTTTTCGGAATAAGCAGCGATAGGCTCAACGTGGATATTGCCGATGTTGACAAGGTTTCCGCTGTTTATCTCGTTCCACTCGGTAAGATACGGCTCGTGCTGGAAGTAGTTGAAATCAACCTCGCCCTTGACGGTCTTTTCGTTCCATGTTGCATCGGAAGCTGTGCTGACAATGTTGATGGTGTAGCCCTTTTCATTGAGCTTTGGCTCGATGTACTTGAGTATCTCGCTGTGCGGTGTCAGGTCGGCAAGCGCCTTTATCTCCTTGAGGTCTTTCTTGTCGGACGATTCAGATGATGATGCCGATGACGACTTTGAGTCTGACGACGAGCTGCTCGATCCGCAGCCTGCAAATGCGGTCAGTGCGAGTGATGCTGCAAGTACAGCGGTGATAAATTTTTTGATTTTCATAGTGGTTTCCTCCTTGATTCACTTTTCATTTTACTTTCCTTTATGAAACGGTCTGTGCCGTTATCACTTAAATAAGATGTCTTCTTCTGAGTATCAGATTGGAGATGAGATCTCCTGCTATCTGAACTATCTCAACCATAATTATCAGAACGAGGACAGATGCGATGAGCATATCGTGATAGAATCGGTTGAAGCCGAATCTCACGGCTATGTCTCCGATGCCGCCTGCGCCGAAGCTGCCTGCAAGTGCGGTCATTGAGATTATGCCGATAAGTGCTACCGTGAAGCCTCTGATGATCGAGGGTATAGCTTCGGGGAGCATCACACGGAAAACTATCGTAGCTGAGCTGCTGCCCATTGCTTTAGCTGCTTCTATCTTGCCCTTTGGTATCTCTACGAATGCGCCCTGAACAAGCCTTGCGTACATCGGTATACAACTTGCCGCAAGGGCGATGATACAGGCGTTGACTCCGTAGCTCTGACCGAGTATCATTCTGGCAAGCGGCAGTGTCACGATTATCATTATCATCTGCGGAAGTGAGCGCAGACAGTTGACTATCGTTCCCGATGTTCCGCTGAGTATGGGCATTGGTTTGACGCCCTCTTTGGATATGACAGAAAGACCGATGCCCAGCAGCACCCCGAGTACAAGAGTTATTACTGCGCTGAGCGCCACCATATAAAGCGTATCCCACACGGCAGGCCAGATTGTATCCCAGACCTCTTTGCTGAATGCGTGTTTGACGACCTCCCAGAATGAGTATCTGCTGAAACTCATATTCCTCCACCTCCTGTAAACTGCGATTCATCTCTGAACTCTTTGTATACTTCAAGGAATATCCTTCCCGTACTGCTCTGCGGGTCAAGAAATATATCCCTTGTGTTTCCGCATTCGGTTATCGAGCCGTCTTCAAGGACGGCCACCTTGCTGCATATGCGCTTGGCAGCTTCAAGCTCGTGGGTTATCATTATGATAGTTACGCCAAGCTCTGCATTTATCTTTGCCAGAAGGTCGAGTATCGAAAGCGTTGACACGGGATCGAGCGCACTGGTCGCTTCGTCCGAAAGCAGAATGTCCGGATCATTGGCGAGCGCCCTTGCGATGCCGACCCTTTGTTTCTGTCCGCCCGAAAGCGAACCTGGATAAGCATTCTTTTTATCCGAAAGCCCGACAAGTTCCAGCAGCTTATCGACTTTCTGTTCTATTTGTTTTTTAGGTGTCTTTACAAGTTTGAGCGGATAGGCGATGTTCTGAAAAACTGTTTTGGAATCGAACAGATTGAACTGCTGAAAAATCATTCCTATTTTTTTGCGGCGCTCGTTGAGTTGTGTCTTTTTTAGTGCCGTTATCTCGGTATCTCCAATCCATACCTTTCCGCTGTCGGGTTCTTCGAGGCGGTTTATGCACCGCACCAGCGTGGATTTACCTGCACCCGAAAAACCTACGATGCCAAAGATGTCTCCTTTTTCTATACTGAGGTCGATACCTTTGAGGACTTCGTTTTTCTCTTTCTTAATACGGAAAGTTTTGTGAAGACCTTCTATTCTGATATATCCACTCATTACTATTGCTTCAGACCTTTCTAAACTCTCTTGATAAGCAGCTATAAATTTTGTTGATATACAGCCGTTGCTTTCATTGATTTAAGTTATAACATGAAAACAATCCCCCGTCAACGACAATCGAGGATAACGTTATCACGCCACCTGCAAAGTGCCTTTTCAAAGGACAGTTTTTGAAACTAACTGTGAATTATCGGCTGAAAAAGCATAAAGAATATCACAAAAATCCCCGAGCTTTTTTAACAAACAAAAAACACATCGCTATTTGTGATAACGAGGTCACAGCGGTAAACGCCTTATCAGGTGCATTTTTGCAAACCGGTTCTTTATCGGTGAAAGGAATAGGCTTTTGTTTTGAGAAAACGTTGTCAGCGCTTGACTATTATAATAAAGAGTGTTATCGTATTATCAGAAATCAAAAAACACAAACGGAGGACGGTATCATTGAACGGTGTAACGATAAGAAATGTGAAGATAAGCGATGCGCAAAATCTGCTTGAAATCTACGCGCACTATGTTAAAAACACAGCTATAACATTTGAATATGATGTGCCGAGCGTGAGCGAATTTGAAAGCAGGATAAAGCACATCACCGCAAAATATCCCTATCTCGCCGCTGAAAAGGACGGCAGGATAGTCGGCTACGCCTACGCAGGAGTTTTCAAGGACAGAGCCGCATATGACCGTTCTGTTGAGGTCACGATTTATCTTGACGCGTCTGCACAGGGGCAGGGCATAGGCAGAGCGCTGTACCAGCAGCTTGAAACCGCACTCAAAGAAAAGGGCATAACCAACCTTTACGCCTGCATCGGTGTCCCGTCGGACAAAGCTGACGAGTATCTCGATTTCAATAGTATGCAGTTTCACGAGCATCTCGGCTATACGCTCGCAGGGACGTTCCACAAGTGCGGTTACAAATTCGGTCGCTGGTACGATATGGTGTGGCTCGAAAAAATAATCGGAATGCACATCTGAAACAAAAAAATGCCCAAGGACACAAATCCTCGGGCATTTGTCATATTCAGTTTCAAAGTAAATCTATGGCTTTTTTCAGGCGCTCAAGTCCGTTCATCAGCATTATTCTCGGGCAGGCGATGTTGAGCCGCAAGAATCCGTCGCCGCCGAAAGGCTCGCCGTCTGTAAGGAACAGCCCTGTGCTGCTGCGGATATGCTCGGTCAGTTCCTTTGAGCCTATGCCGAGAGCTGTGCAGTCGAGCCACAGCAGATAGGTCGCTTCTGACGGTACCAGCCTGACTTTAGGGATATTATTTTCAAGGAACTGCGCAACGGCTTGCTTGTTTTCAAAAAGATACTCACGAAGCTCGTCGAGCCACTCGCCGCCCTGTTCAAATGCCGCCACTGCAGCTTGTACGGCAAACGCATTCGGCTCACTGAGAATGTTCAGCGACAGCTCCCTGCGCACCTTTGCGCGCAGCGAGGCATCTTTTATGACTACCGCTGAGGTCTTTATCCCTGCGAGGTTGAAAGCCTTTGTCGGCGAAATGCATACAATGCCGTTATCGGCACACTTCTGCGATGATGAAAAGTAAGGCACATACTCTTTGTCAGGGTCGGTAAGGTCACAGTGTATCTCGTCGGAGAGGACGGTCACGCCGTGCTCTTCTGCAAGCTCACCTATTTGCGCCAAAGTGTCCTTGCTCCATATCTTTCCGACGGGGTTGTGCGGATTGCTGAGTATCATCAGTTTGGTTTTCTCATCGGCAAGAGCTTTTTCAAGTGCATCAAAGTCGATGTCATACTGACCGTCATGATATGTCAGAGGACAGTCAAGAACGCTCCTGCCGTTTTGCTTTATAAGCTTATAGAACACATAATATACGGGCGATAGTATCAGGACTTTATCGTTTTCCTCGGTCAGCGCCCTGATGCAGCAGGAGATCGTGGGTATAACGCCTGTGCTGAAAAGCAGTTCTTGTTTCTCAAAGCGCAAGGCGTGGCGCTTTTCCCACCAGTTTATATATGCAGTGTACCACTCGTCTGGCAAGGTCGAATACCCGAAGATGCCGTGCTGCGCACGCTTTACTATCGCTTCGGTAATTGCGGGTGCAGTTACAAAGTCCATATCAGCTACCCACATAGGAAGCTCGCCGCTTCTGACGTTCCACTTGACCGAGTTAGTACCGCTGCGGTCCGTCACTTTATCAAAATCAAATTTCATTTATCCCACCTGCCGTTTCAGCTGTTTTCAATGATAGTATATAACGCTGAAATAAAACTGTCAAGTCGCAGCAGCTTCAGGAATTGTTGCTTTTTTGCGGCTTTTCTGATATAATACAATAAATATCTATAATATCACAGGTGAGCATATGAAATACGATAACATCTTACCCGCAAAATTTCTCTCTCGCCGCAACCGCTTTATTGCCGAGGTCGAGATAGGCGGCTGCACCGAGACCGTCCACGTGAAGAACACGGGGCGCTGCAAAGAACTGCTTGTACCGGGCTGCGAGGTGTGGCTTACAGCACTGGACTCAAAAGGCAGGAAAACTAAATATGACCTTGTAGCCGTTCGCAAAAGCACGGGCAGTCTGTTCAATATCGACAGCCAGGCGCCCAATAAAGTCATGGCAGAGTGGCTCGCCGTGCAGGGCTTTGACAGTATCGTTCCCGAATACACCTACGGCGATTCCCGTATAGATTTCTTTATGCAGCGAGGCAAAGAAAAATATCTTATGGAGGTCAAAGGCTGCACTCTTGAGATAGACGGTGTTGGGTATTTCCCAGACGCACCTACCGAAAGGGGAGTCAGGCATATCCGTGAACTCATCGGCGCAAAGGCGCAGGGATTTAACGCCGCTATCGCATTTGTGATTCAGACAGAGGGCGTTACTGAGGTGCGCGCGAATACCGCTATCCACGCTGAGTTCGGCAAAGCACTTGACGAAGCAATAAAGGCAGGCGTTAAGGTGCTGTTCTTTCCCTGCCGTGTGACCCCTGACAGCTTAGAGATAACCGAAAAAAATCGACAGGAGAGTATAATGGCAAAAGATATAGGAAAAGAATTACACAAAAAAGTTCAGCGGTTTAAAAACTGGGCAGAAACAAACTATCCCGAAATAACAGAGGATAATGACAACGGTGAGTGGTGCTTCTGTACAGAATTCGATGAGATGTATTCTGCTGCTGTTGATATGATAAAAAACTATCCTGCGTCGGCGGCTGATGAGCAGATAATTGATGACCTGCTTTATGCTATCGCAAGAGACAACGAAGCTGAGGTCATTGTCGGGATACTGGAAGATCACATCGATTGGTTTTCGCTGTTGTGCAGGGCGTGCTTGTCAACAGAGTATACCAATGCCAAATGGCAGTTTGCCAAAGGACTTAGAAACTACAGCGGTGATGATGACCTGAAAGAGCTGATATTTGAATTTCTTGCGGTGGATAATGAGTACACTGAGAGAATGGCTTTACAGACGCTTGCTTCTATCGACCCGCAGCAAGCAGAAAAATATGCTGAGGAATTCTGGGACAGAGGCAAATATGCAGAGGGTACATATGAAATAGAATATCAGAGGATAATGGCTCTGCACGTGCTGTATCAGATAAAATCCGACAGCCTTGAAAAGTATCTGGAAATTGCGGAAAAGTCTGATTATCAGCATCTTAAAAGCAATGCGGAAGAAATACGCGAGCTGCTGAAAACGACTTGATTTTTCCTCTTATCAGCGGTAAGATCATTCAATAAGAAACGGCAATATCGAATTAATTATTGATCCCTGCGGTGAGCAGGGTTTTTACTCGGACTATGTACATTTAATCCTGAGAGCTGACGGAAGCAGGGTAATAGAAATTGAGGGCTATTACGGAGAGACTCATACCAATACGCTTTGAAGAAAAAAAGGCTGATGCAGCTTGATCTGCACCAGCCTCTTTTGCACTATGATGTGTGATATTTCTACGCATTTTTTACATTATATATTGATTTTTCGGCAAAAGTAGTGTATAATATAATAAATTAATATCTTGTTTAACAATCGTATTCTCATAATAGAACGGAGGTATTTTTATGGATCTTCAGGCGCTGGTCAATAAGTTTAAGATAATTGCAGGAGTTTATGCTTTCGATATCCTTCCTGACGGGAGTTACAGCGAGATCCGCATCATGGCGATCAATGCTCTCAATGATATGATGTTCAATGTGTATCCTGACGCACCTGCATTTTATCCGGGTGTTCCGCTGCGCAGATACTTCACTGAGATTAACCTTGAAAACTTTATTTATACCAGTGCGGCCAAGAATGAGCCGCTGTATTCCTACGTCAATGCATTCGGAATGTGGATAAAAGGGTTTTATCTGCCTCTTGATGAGGAAGGAAATATCATCAATGAAAAGGGTGAGCCGAATACCTCTCCGAGAACCGCATACTGTTTATACCTGACAACGCGTTCTGATCATGCCGAGACCGATTATATGTCACAGCACTCTGACGGTGTTGCATCTGCGGTAATGAATATCAGTCTGAAGCTGCACGAAACGCAGAATTTTGACCAGGCGATGTCAGCTGCTGTCAGCGAGATACAGAAAACATGCGGTGCAAAGCGCTGCGCACTTTATACTGTTGATGTCAGCAACCAGCACTGTAATTTTTACAATGCTGAAGGTGTACATAGTGATTATCTGGAAAGCTTTGCTTCTGAAATGGGACGCTCGCCGTTTGAGGTCGCTCTGGCGTGGGAGAGATCTCTGGAAGACAGCGACTGTCTGATACTCGATGACCTGAGCGTGATACAGCAGCGTGATCCTGTGTGGTATGAGTCTTTGCGCAAGCACGACATAGACAATATTATCCTTTATGCAGTCAGAAATAATGAGATGCTGGTGGGCTTTATCTGGGTAGCAAATTACGATACGAGCAAGAGAATGGAGATAAAGGAGACGCTGGAACTGACTACTTTCCTCATCTCATCGGTTATTGCCAATCATCAGTTCGTTTCGCAGCTGGAATTCAAAAGTACGGTCGACGGTCTCACTCAGCTTCTGAACCGAAATGCTATGAATGAGCGTGTTGATGGTTTTGTCTCAGGAAAGACGAAGCAGCCCGAGGAAATGGGTGTTGTCCTTGCCGACCTTAACGGACTGAAGATAGTCAATGACGATGAAGGTCATGATGCGGGCGACAGGCTGCTGATGAGAGCAGCGGCTCTGCTCAAACTTGCATTCGGCGACTATGAGATATACCGTGCAGGCGGAGACGAATTCTTTGTGTTCTGTCCTGACATTACCGAGGAGAAACTGGGTCAGCAGGTGCAGCAGCTTTACTCTCTTGCAAACAGCACGCCTGATGTCAGCTTCGCAGTTGGTTCTGTTTTTGTCAGCGGTGAATATGACATACACAATGTGATGAAGACTGCTGATGAGCGTATGTACAAGGACAAGCAGGAATACTATCGGCTGAATCCCGATAAGAACAGCCGCTGGCAGAACAGGGTGTGATAGTATTGTACGTATATTGTTGTTATGCTGATATGATGGACTGAAAAAATTAGGAGCAGACTTATGATAGAATACTCTGAACTTGATGCACAGTTTATTATAAACAGATTTCCTGAATTGAAAGAACAGGTCAAAAAAGAGTGTGGGTCAGGTGAGTTTTTGCCGCATGTCGTCTTTGGAAATATTTTTGATCCGCTGACGGTGTCTTTATTGAAGCAGGACGATCATGCCGAAAACAAGACTCTGCGCCGTATTTTTGATATGTATGAAGAACTGTCATCTGAGGGCGACGAGGAAACGCAAAACCTTGTTCAAGCCACACTGCTTGAGTATCTATGGGACGAGAAAACGACTTATAACAAGGCGCTTGAATTGATCGGAGAGCGCACAAAAGAATTGTGGAACGATATTTATAACTATCTTAATGCTCCATAAACATTGAAACGAGAACGGGTAAACAAACTATGGATATTATTCAGCAGGCGGCGATCAGAAAGAAGTCGTTTGAATTGAATTTTAACGGCGGAACTATATGGTGTGAGCATCTGGACGGAATGGGTCCGTATGAGGACAAGGTGATAGCTAAATTTCTTGAAGATAAAAAATCATTTTCAAGACCCTCTGTTTCCTCGTTTATGATAGTTGATCTGGACAAGACCGATATTACTGAGCAGATCGTCACATTAATAGTGGATACTATTATGCAAAGTGATAAGCCGTTCAGTAAAATAGCATTTGTAGGTGTGGAAAAGCATTGGCACAGGAAGCTCGGCGCTGTAAAAAGCAAAGGCATCGCTGTCAGCTTTACAGAGGATTACGAAAAAGCAAAAGAATGGCTGATATGAATAATATGCTGACATTGAAAATAAAACAGATTTAAGGGAGGATGTCGTATGCTCGGTGCAATAGTAGGTGACATCGTAGGTTCTGTTTACGAGTGGAACAATATCAAGACCAAGGAGTTTCCGCTGTTCCGTGATGACTGTTTTTTCACGGACGATACGGTGATGACCTGTGCGGTAGCAGAGGCTGTTATGAACGGCGGTGAGCGTGATGACTTCATCGACGCTATGAAAAAGTACGGGAAAATGTATCCCGATGCAGGCTACGGAGGACATTTCAGTGTGTGGCTGAACTCCGATGACCGTGAACCGTACAACAGCTTCGGCAACGGCTCTGCCATGCGTGTCGCTCCGTGCGGCTGGATAATGAACTGCGGCTTTACCGCAAGAACGGGAATGTGGCCGTCAAACGGCAGAGAGATAGCAAGGCTCTCCGCCGAGGTGACTCATAACCACCCCGAAGGTATAAAGGGAGCATTGGCGACAGCAGATGCTATATTTATGGCTCGGTTTTATTTCGGTGGTTATTGTCTTGACTATGAAGCACCGATAAATGATGACCCTGATGAGTGCAAGAAGCGTATCAGGGAGCATATCGAAAAGGAGTACGGGTACGATCTGTCAAAGACGCTTAATGAGATCAGACCTACTTACCGATTCAATGAGACCTGTCAGGAGACTGTTCCGCAGGCTATCGTTGCATTCCTTGAAAGCACGGATTTTGAGGACGCAATCAGGAACGCTATCTCGCTTGGCGGTGACAGCGACACGCTTGCAGCGATAACAGGAAGCATCGCAGAAGCGGCTTACGGCATACCCGAAGAAATAAAACAAAAGGCTTTATCCTATCTTGACGAGCCTCTGAAAGATGTGCTGAGGCGCTGGAAAGCTTTTATCCATAGCTGATATGATGAGGTGACTTGCGATGACGATAAAGTTCAACCGCCGTTCTGTTTGTATGGGCGATGATGTTATGAACGGTATATACAAAATAGAAATGCAAAGTGATGCGACGGTAGGAGAGCTTGTTGACGTGACGCTGCACGGAGGAAACGGCAACACATGGCCGATACCGTCGACCGATTACTGCTGGATAGTGTATTCAAATATCGGACTGCTTGCAAGAGTCTGCAACAACAGCGCTGAATCATATTTTATTGCTCCCGACACAAAGCTTTCGGAGCTTTCGATCAGGTGGGTCTATGCCGATGCAGAGGACGATCATCACGAGATAGCCGATCTTGATAAAAAATTTGACTGAGAACAGCTGACCTGGTATGAGAGGCACCTTGAAGGAGAAAATAGTGCTGAGGTATCGTTCTTTGGTCGGGTAAAGGAGAAGAAATGTCTGTTTACATAGTATTTGATGTTGAGACGCCTAATCGTGCTAATGACCGAATGAGTGCGATTGGAATATCTGTGATAAAAGATAATGCGATAGTGAAAAACTATTTTTCGCTCGTTGACCCGCAAACGCATTTTGATTGGTTCAACACCAGGCTTACGGGTATAGATTCAGAGAAGGTAAAGGGCGCTCCGAACTTTGAACAGCTGTGGAAGACGATAGAGCCTGTTATGAACAAAGGCATACTTGTTGCGCATAATGCGCCGTTTGATATGGGCGTTCTGAAACGCTGCCTGAACGGATACGGCATCACATGGAAGCCCTGGGCGGAATACCTGTGTACAGTCCAGATAGGACGGCGTGTCCTCCCTAGGATGAAGCACAATCTTGATGTGATGTGTGAGCATTCCGGGATAGCGCTTGATCATCACAAGGCTGACAGCGACAGCCACGCCTGCGCGGAGATACTGCTGCGTTATATCCAAAGCGGCGTTGATGTTCAGCAGTATATAAAGAAATACAAGTTAGTTCCATAACAATTAGAATACAAAACTGAGAGGCTGATGCAGATGAATGCACCAGTCTCTTTTTTTATCCGATCTCGCTGTTCAGTCCTTCACTCTGATCTTGTACGGCTTATCCTGTTGATAATTGACGATTTTGTATAAATAATGTGAATTTTTGATTGACTATTTGTTTGAGATGTGGTATAATTTATAAAATAGCTGACGGTCTGCTGCGGTATGGCAGCGGATAGATAACTCTTTTTGAAAACCTGAGATCATGTATATCGAGTAAAATACCAGATCAAGATGTGGTGTGCTATGAATAAGATAAAAGGTATTATCAATGTCCTTACGAAAAAGATAAATGAAAACGACAGAAGACAGTGCAATAAGAACGTTGCAATGTCTGTGATCGTGTGCTTATCCGCAGGTATAATGCTGATAATGAATATTATCAGGCATTCTACGCTCATGACCATTACCTCGATCATTCTTGTGGGCGGATTTGCCGTTACAGGCGTACTTGCGGGCGTTTTCAGGAAAAGCAAAGCTTCTTCCGTGATAATGGCGATAATCCTCACGGGCGTGTTTACGGTGTTTCCCATTTCGGGAGGAAATGAGGGCTTTGCGGTATTATGGCTGCTGCTTATCCCTCTTTTCAGCATCAGCCTTTTTGGTATGAAGATAGGCATCGGTATGAACGTTTATTTCACCGTACTTGTGGTGGTGCTGTTCTACACACCTTTGAGTTCGTTTATAAGCGAGCATTACACGAGCAATTTCATGCACCGTTTCCCGATACTGTTCCTTGCGGATTCCGTTACTGCGCAGTTTCTTGCTCTGAGTACGGAATACTACTACAAGATAACACGTTTGCAGGTCTATACAGATGATATGACGGGCGCATACAACAGAAAGTATTTCATTGAGCTGCTGGAAGCTCCCGAAACGCTGAGGGAGGATCTCTGCATTTCCGTTATCGACGTAAACGGACTGAAGGACACAAACGACACACTTGGACACGCTGCAGGCGATGAGCTGATCTGTGCTGTACCTGAATTCGTCAGGGAAGCTTTCGGCGCAGATGTGGTCATTGCACGAGTTGGCGGAGATGAATTTGCTGTGCTGACATACGGCAGCTGCGGCGAGGTGGCTGAAAAGATAAAACTGATGAAGGAGAGTTCCGCTAAACATCAGGGCAAACTTATAAACGGGGTAAACCTTTCCGTAGGAACAGCCTGCCGTGCTGAGTATAAGGATCTGACCCCTGAGGGACTTTACCAGATAGCCGATAAGCTGATGTATGAGGACAAAGCGGCATATTATAAGCTGAACGGTTACGACAGAAGGCACAGATAGCACAATGACCAAAGCTGTTAGTGCGATCATAGCCTGGAAGTCGGTTTATACCCTTTGCTTGACAAAAAGGCAAAAGTGTTTTACAATATTCTATGCAAAACAGTTTTGCAAAATCATATTTAAGGAGTTGTCTTTTTGACAAATAAGAAAATGGAGATAGCAGCGTAAACGGGAGGTTTGCGAATACTATCTCACACAAGCCTCCCGTGTTTCATAGTCAGACACGAAATTTTACGGAGGAAAAAACAATGAAAAACAATGACTATATTTTACGCCTTGAAACAGAAAAGGACTATCACGAAGCAGATAATCTTGCCAGAGAAGCGTTCTGGAATCTGAGTTTCCCAGGCTGCAGCGAGCATCTGTTCATGCACGTTCTAAGGCAGCATGAGGCTTTTGTCCCGCAGCTTGATTATGTTGCGGAACTGGACGGAAAGATAATCGGATGCGTTATGTATTCCGAGTCTTATCTTGAAGACGAAAAGGGAAACAAAAAGACTGTTCTCACTATGGGACCTCTCTGCGTGCTGCCCGAATATCAGCGAAAGGGCGTCGGCAAGGCTTTGCTTGAGCATACCTTCGGGCTTGCTGTTGAAATGGGCTACGATGTTGTTATCAATTTCGGAAATCCCGATAACTACGTTGCCCGTGGATATAAGAGCTGCAGAAAGTATAAGGTCTGCTTTGAGGGTGATGTCTATCCTGCTGCACTGCTGGTTAAGGAGCTTAAAGAGGGCGCACTCGACGGCAGAAAATGGTTCTATCATCAGAACGATGCAGATGCGCCGTGCGCGGACGAAAAGCTGGTGGACGAGTACGATAAGAAATTCCCGCCGAAAGTTAAGGCATGGCAGCCAAGCCAGGAGGAATTCTATATCCACAGCCATTCTGTTATCAACCGTGACTGACAGGGGAGCCCTGTCAAAAAAACGATAAGTCAAAAGTGCCTTCGATCCGGTTCGGAGGCGCTTTTTTCGTTCTGGATAAGCTTATTGACAACAGAGAACAGCCGAGCTTTGAACAGGATATTTGAACAGAATAAAAGAATATATATATCTATATGAAGAAATGGATAATTTGGGGAATAAACACTTGTATTTGGCGAATTATTGAAACGCATATACAATATGTTGCTTTTTTCGTGCAATTTATACTAAATGTACGTTTTTGCTTGACAAATCGAGCTTTGTTTGATATAATGACATAGTAAAGGCGTGTGTCGGATAATGTGAATTTTTAATGAAGAAGTTTCATTTTTAGACAAAATATGCTTATGATTTACGTGCATTTAAAAATGCGCAAAGACAGCATTCGGTATATATTTTGTTTATTATGATTGGGAGTTTTACGAGCATTGTTCTGATAAACGTATTGATTCGTAAATAAAATTAAAAGCGAGAAACACGGACAGACGATTACAACAGCTGCCTTAAAAAACTTACAGCTAATAACGCTTAGTAGCTTTCTCAATAGGGATGATAAGAGATATGACATATAAGGATGAGGTTTAGAATCTGAAATACTTCATTAACATTGATCGTTTATCATTTGAGTGTGTCAAAAAGCTTAAAACTGTGAGTAATGATAGTTTTTTATAGAGGCAAACTAAAATGTATTCTTGGAGGTTTTCCGTTGAATCGAAAACATTTAAAAGGTTGGCTCAAACACGGTGATTTCATTGTGCTTGATATAATAATGATGCAGATTTGCTTCGTGCTTGGATATTGGACACGCTATGGGATTGCAAATCCGTACAGGCAGAACAATTATCAGGATCAGGCAGATATTCTGTTTTTATGCCAGATTTTCGTAATACTGTTTTTCAATAACTATGAGGGTATCATCAGACGTAGAAAATTTGATGAGTTGCTTGCAGTCTGCAAATATGTCATAAGCATTATAGCAGTTCTTTTACTTTATATGTTCCTTGTACGACAGTCTACGGATATGTCGAGAATTATGATGTGCCTTGTAGTCGGATACTTTATCATTCTTGACTTTGTGTTCAGAGCACTCAATAAATTCAGAATATTTCACTCAAAATATTACAGTAAAGCCTCTATCGCACTGATAACCTCAAAAGAGCTTATTCCAAATGCAATGGCAAAGCTGACAAGTGATGATATATATAAAAACTACTTCATTTCCTCTATCCTTATTCTTGACGGTAAGGACACAGACGGACTTGAAGATTACAAGATTCCTGTTTATCCGCTGAGTGATGAGTCCCTCAAAGAGATTTGCCATATATGGACCGATGAAGCTTTTATCATTCAGCCAGACGATATGACGGTTTCGAGAGAGCTTGTCTCAAAGCTCGTTGAAATGGGCTTGAGAGTAAACTACACGATGTCTGCTCTTATCGACGACAGGTGGCCTATCACCGACCTGAGAAAGCTCGGCAAGTACAAGGTGCTTTCAACAGGTATCAATTTTGCAACGGCAGGTCAGCTTACGGTAAAGAGATTTATCGACATCGTAGGTAGCATAATCGGTTTGATTTTCACAGGTCTTTTAACGCTGTTCATTGGACCTATGATATATTTTAAAGATCCTGGATCAATATTCTTTTCACAGGAGCGTATCGGAAAAAACGGCAAACGCTTTAAGATGTATAAGTTCAGAAGTATGTACAAGGATGCTGAGGAACGCAAGAAAGCACTTGTGGAACAGAATAAGGTCAAGGACGGTATGATGTTCAAGATGGATGATGACCCGAGAATTATCGGAAGCGAAAAGAAAGATAAGAACGGTAAACCGAAGGGTATCGGTAACTTCATAAGAAAAACATCTATTGATGAGTTCCCGCAGTTCCTTAATGTTCTCAAAGGACAAATGAGCCTTGTTGGAACAAGACCGCCTACGGTAGACGAGTGGGAAAAGTACGACCTTGCACACCGTGTCAGAATGGCAACAAAGCCTGGCGTAACGGGTATGTGGCAGGTCAGCGGACGAAGTGAGATAACAGACTTTGACGAAGTTGTAAGGCTTGACAGGGAATACATAGAGACATGGAGTCTCGCACTTGATGTGAAGATAATGATAAAAACTGTTCTTGTAGTGCTTAAGCATAAAGGAGCAGAATAATTATTTGTGAGGCACTTCTATGAAAGTAGTAGTTTTAGCTGGAGGTTTTGGAACTCGAATTTCTGAGGAATCAACATTTAAACCAAAGCCGATGCTCGAAATAGGCGGTATGCCAATACTTTGGCATATTATGAAGATTTATTCTCACTATGGGTTTAACGAGTTTATCATCTGTGCTGGTTACAAGCAGCATATTATCAAAGAATGGTTTGCTGACTATTACCTTCATACATCTGATGTTACTTTTGATTATACAAACGGGAACGGTGAGATGATTGTACATAATAAGCATATCGAACCGTGGAAGGTGACTATTGTAGATACTGGTTTGAATACTCAGACTGGTGGACGAGTTAAGAGGATTAGGGATTATGTAGGCAACGAACCATTTATGCTTACCTATGGTGATGCTGTCGGTGATATTAATATACCTGAACTTGTTTCATTTCATAAGTCGCACGGAAAGATAGGCACTATGTCTATGTATAACTTTGGTCAGAATAAAGGCGTAGTTGAGGTAGGTAATGATGGCGTAATAGATGCCTTTCGAGAGAAATCCGACACGGATGGCGATCTAATCAACATTGGTTTTATGGTGTTTGAACCGACTCTATTTGATTATATTGAAGATGATTCAACAGTATTTGAAAAAGAACCTTTGACTTCTCTTGTTGCTGAGAAAGAACTTGTTGGATACATACATAAAGGATATTGGCAGTGTATGGATACATTAAGGGAAAAGCAGCAGATTGAAAAGCTTTGGGATTCAGGAAAAGCGCCATGGAAACTGTGGGAGGACTAAATGAGTTTTGATTTAAGTTTCTATAAAGGAAAAAGAGTACTCCTCACAGGACATACAGGGTTTAAAGGCTCCTGGATGTCTGTTATGCTTGTGAATGCCGGAGCTGAAGTAATAGGATATTCAAGCTGTACCAAAACCAAAACGAGGTTATTTGATATATGCGAAATAAAAGATCAGATTACTCATATTAAGGGCGATGTCAGGGATCTTGACCATATTATTGAGGTTTTCAAATCATATCGACCTGAAATAGTTATACATATGGCAGCTCAACCGATTGTTCGCGACAGTTACAAAGATCCTGTGGGAACTTATAGCACAAATGTTATGGGTACGGTAAATATTTGTGAAGCTGTACGGTTAACACCTTCTGTCAAATCATTCTTGAATGTTACAACTGATAAGGTATATGAAAATAAAGAATGGGAATGGGGTTACAGAGAGAATGAGCCTTTGGATGGTTTTGATCCTTATTCTAATTCAAAGTCTTGTTCGGAACTTGTGACACATAGCTATATGAATAGCTTTTTCACTGATGACAGGGTTGCAATTGCAACTGCTCGTGCCGGTAATGTTATTGGCGGAGGAGATTTTGCAAACGATAGGATAATTCCTGACTGTGTAAGGGCAGCTATTAATGGTGAAGATATTGTTGTTCGCAATCCATTTTCTACCCGTCCTTATCAACATGTGCTTGAGCCGGTTTATGCTTATCTTATGATCGCAGCGATGCAGTATCAGGATAAGAAATATGCTGGCTGGTATAACGTCGGTCCTGATGACAGAGACTGTTTTCAGACTGGTGCATTAGTTGATCTTTTTGTTAAACATTGGGGAGAAGGACTAAAATGGATAAACAAGTGTGATGGTGGTCCGCATGAGGCGAATTTCTTAAAGCTTGATTGCTCTAAAATAAAATCAACATTTGACTGGAAACCTCGTTGGGATCTTAATACTGCAATTGAAAAAGTTGTTGAATGGAGCAAAGCTTGGATTTCCAAAAAGAACATGAGAGCTGTAATGGAAAAACAAATAATAGAATTCATTAATAATTAGGAGTAATTGATGAAAAACGTAATAATAACCGGAGGAAACGGCTTCGTAGGAAGCAATACAGTTAAGTACTTCTTATCTCAAGGCGTTAATGTCCTGTCCATAGATATTTGTGATAAGACTGAAATTCAAGCAGATAATTATTCATACATTAAGTGCGATGTGTTCAACAGGGAAGACTTGCTAAAAAACATACCGATCGGAGTTTATGATACCTTTATTCACTTTGCATGGGCGGGTTCGGCTGGACAAGCTAGAGTTGATTACAATCTTCAAATGAAAAATGCATTAATGACTGTTGAGTGTATGAAAGCAGCAAAAGAACTTGGTTGTACCCGCTTCGTATGTGCTGGAAGCATTATGGAATATGAAGTAGAGGCAGCTGTTCATACACAAGGTAGTCATCCCGGTATGGGATACATTTATGGCATGGGGAAACATATTGCTCACTGCATATGTAAATCTGTTGCCGCTGATATTGGAATTGAATTATTATGGCCGATGATTACTAACGCATATGGTGTAGGAGAGCTTTCACCAAGATTCGTCAACACTACAATCAGGAAAATTATTAATGGTGAGCCACTTCGGTTTACAGCAGCTACACAGAATTATGATTTTGTATATGTTACTGATGTAGCCAAAGCATTCTATTTGATATCAAAGAATGGAAAGCCATTTTGTGAGTATTTGATTGGCAGCGGAAATGCTAAGCCTCTCAAGGAGTTTATACTTGAGATGCAGCAAGCACTCGCTCCCGATGCTGTTCCTATTTTTGGAGATGTTCCTTTTACAGGAACTAATATGCCTCTTTCAACATTCAGTACTGAGGATACAGAGAAAGATACAGGTTTCAAAGCAGAAATTAGTTTTGCAGAGGGTACTCTAAGGACAATGGATTGGCTGAAAGAAAGGGTTGACTGATATGGTACAAAAGTTTGAGTTCATAGAGATGGATATTAAGGGTGCTTATATTATTAAACCATTTTATGCAGCTGATGATCGGGGTGGTCTTATTAAAGACTATAATATAGATACGTTTAAAACTGCTGGAATAGATTATGAATTAAAAGAAACCTTTTATACAATTTCTAAGCGTGGTGTGATTCGTTCAACACATTTTCAGCTTGAGAAGCCGCAGCCAAAGCTTATGAGATGTATAAGCGGAAAGGTTTTTTATATAATTGTTGACTTGAGACCGGATTCGGAGACCTATGGGCAATATAGGTCAATGTATCTGAGTGGAGATGATCTGATATCAATTCTTTGTCCTGCGGGTTTTGGTCAGGGTTACTTGGTTATTGAAGATTCTGTTATGAGCTATAAAGCCGCAGAAGTCTTCTACGGTTCTGGAGACTCTGGAATAAAGTATGATGATCCTGATATAGGGATTGAATGGCCGTTTGATATGATTGGTGGTAAAGAAAAGCTGATTATAAGCGATAAGGATCTTGGTTTAATGAGTTTCAGGGAATACACAAATATTATGATGAAATAATCTGGGAGGATCAACATATGAATGTAGTTTACTCGACCAGTAATCTGTATTCTGAGCTGGCCGCCATTTCTATTATATCTCTGTTTATTAATAGTAAAGATGCTGATGAAATCAATGTGTATGTGATAGATATGGGTATCAGCGATAAACATAAACGGGATATGCTCGATCTTGCATCGAGATTTAACAGACATCTGGAATTTATTGCTAATTTAGATGTTGAAGATATTGCAAATACAAAAATCAATGTTGGAAGATGGCACATCAGTACTTTTTCACGCTTGTTCCTGTTGCATGTTTTGCCAAAAAATATGAAAAAAGTTATCTATATCGACTGCGATATGATTATAAGACATTCTTTGAAGCCATTATGGGAAATGGATATGCAGGGTTCTTGGTGTATGAGTGCTGATGATTGTCGTGGTATGATGTATCGTAAGGATATTGGTATACCGTCTGATTCGATCTATACCAATAATGGATTAATGGTTATTGATCTTGATGCTTGGAGAAAAAATGATGTTGAGAGTAAGTTTATAAAGTATATAAATAAGCATCATGGTGATGTTACGTATATGGATCAGGGCGTTTTGAACGGAGTTTTTCAGCCAATAAAAAAAGTTAAACTCTTACCGATAGCTTATAATGCGCAAACCGTTTGTTATGATCTTGGGTATGATGGTCTTCAGGCATGCAGAAAACCTGTATGGGCTTATACAAGGGATGAGTTTGAAAAAGATATTGCTGACCCGATAGTTGTTCATTTTACAACATGTTTTATGTCCGGAACAAGACCGTGGTTCAAAAAGGACAGACATCCGTTCCGTAAAGAGTTTTTAAAGTATAGAAGAATGACTGCATGGGGAAAGGAACCTCTTTGGGAGGATAATACTCTGAAGAAAAAACAAATAATGACATTTATTTGCCAGCTGCTTCCCAAATCAATTACATATGCCATTATTCGTATTGTACATGTTTGGATGTATCCTGCAATCAGGAAGATTAAAGGAGAATTGAGGAAATAAGACTTGGAGAGATATGATAATCTTGATGGATTGAGATCAATTTCTTGTATATGTATAATTGCTATGCATATACAGGCGAATGCAAAGTACAATTTGCATCCTTTAGCTGAAAAAGCTGTTTTGTCATGGACACATTTTGTTCCATTGTTTATAATGATTAGTGGCTTTGGGATGTTTTGCGGTTACTATGAAAAATTCAAGATTAATAATATAAGTCTGAACGATTTTTATACAAAAAGATTTAAAAAAATACTTCCGTTTTTTACAGTCTTGATTGCTTTGGATATTATTCTTTCGCATAGTGTTTCTCACATTATTGAAGGCTTAATGGAAGTAACTATGTCATTTGGACTCTTGCCTAATAACAATCTTAGTGTTATTGGTGTAAGCTGGACATTAGGTGTTATTTTTTTGTTTTATATGCTGTTTCCCTATATTGTGTTTTTGTTTTGGAATAAAAAAAGAACTGTTTTTGCTTTTTTTATTTCAATTGTTATTTCTGTGTTTTGTTCAGGGTATTTTTTCTCAGATTCGTTTGTAATATCATCATTTGTTCCGCGACATTGCTTTTTGTACTGTACACCGTTTTTCTTTGGTGGCGGAATAGTTTTTTTGTTTAGAAATAAAATCAAAAACATAGTTAATAAAAATAGATGGTTGTTTCTTCTAGGAATTATTATAATAGTATCTTTATGGTATATTACTCCGTGGACAATAAAGAATACGGATATAAGTATGATAAAAAATCTCATAGTGTTTATGCCGATCCTCATGTACTCAATAAGTGTAAAGAGTATTATACTAAGCAATTGTGTTGTAAAAAGAATCAGCAGAATTAGTTTGGAACTATATTTGGCACAGATGGTGGTATTTAGAATGGTCGAAAAGCTTAAAGTGCTATATTTGTTTGGCAGGGGTTCTTTAAGTTTTGTTTTTGTATGTGTATTAGTTGTAGCCGGACTTTTATGTTTCATTGAAATATATAATTATAGCTTGGTATTATTTAACCGCAAGTTTGCAAAAAAAAAGAAATAGTTGATATGGTGAGTTTATGCTTTCAAAGAGATCATATTATAATAGGATCAGTCATAGAAAAATCAGGATTTTATTAAAATCAATTTGTCTATTATTCTTTTTTGAGCCTAAAAGCTTTGATGAACTGTTTAAAAGTGGATACAACGCTTCTTTTAATTCAATTATAGGATCTGTTTATTTAATTGCAATGCTATTCGTTTCATCAATTGCATTTATTGAGTTTTTTAGGTACATTCATAATGATAAAGGCATTGATTTTTTGTATTTATTACAGATTGCTACTATTGTTTTCTTATGTTTTGCAGTACTTATGAATGGTACGATCAGTCTTGTTAGTTTAAAAAATCTATATATAAGGATAGGATTGGTATTATTCTGTTTTAATAATTCTCGTCAGTCGAGTACAGATTTTTATTATTCTGGAATGTACTGTTTTGGCTTTTTGAGTTTGCTTGGAGTAATCTCTATTATTCTATATCCGAATGGTTATCTTAACAGTGCTCATAAACAATATGCTGTTTATTTTTTGGGGAGTAAAAATTCATCATACTGTTTCTATTACTGTTTTATACTTTTTTATATTCTTGCTAAAATGGCCGATGGAAAAATCAGCAAGAAGTTTCTTACATTTTGTATCAGTGTGTTACTGATCGTAGCAAGAATTTGTGATTCCGGTAATACTACTATAGCATTGATACTGATGCTTTTTTTCATTTTATTCTATAACACAAGAATTGTTTGTAAAACTTGGACTCCGATAAAAGCTATAGTGGCAATCTTATTGATAGATATAATAATATATGGCGGTACTCAGTTTGATTTCTTCTCAAAAATCACTGCAATAATCGGAAGAGATACAACATTTACTGGACGAACTGTCTTATGGAGTCAGGGATTGAATTATTTTAAGAGCCATCCTTTGTTTGGAGCAGGAGATGGAATTTCATTTTATATTGAGGATGCAATAGCAAATCATGCTCATAGTGAGTATATTAATTGTCTTGCAAAGTATGGTGTGATTCCTTTTGTATTATTGGTAATATCAATAATCATAATAGCAAAAAGATTGAAAACGATAGATAACAAGAATAATATCGCACTTTTATCTGGTATGATGTTTATAAATCTGTTGCATATGAGTTTTGATGTATATAATTATAATTTTACGATAATGATGGTCTTTTTGATTAATAGTGTTTATCTTAACAAAAAACAAGAAGCAGTTTTAGAACAAGAGGTCAGTGAATAATGAAAAATGAATTAAGTGAGCTTCAGCAACAGGAATTAAGTATTCTGAAAGAGTTTCAATCGATATGTCATAAGTATGGCTTAAAATACTTTGTTGTTGCAGGTTCTATGCTTGGTGCAATAAGACATAACGGCTTTATACCATGGGATGACGATATTGATGTAGCTATGCCTAGAAAAGATTATGATCGTTTCCTTAAAATAGCACCTTCTGAACTAAGCAGCAGTCTTTATTTATCAACGCCACGTGAAAAATCGCATATACTGATCGTAACAAATATTATTTCCCGAAAAGGTGGATTTGTTTTAAACAACGCCGAAAAAAAAATACATACAGGTGCATGGATAGATATAATGGTGATTGATGGAGTTCCTAAACCGGGATTAAAACGGTCGCTGCATTGGTATAGATATCTATGTTTGAGAGCATTATTTCAGATGTCTCATTTTAATGAGGTTGTTGATCAGAAACGCAAGAGACCGTTTGTTGAAAGAATAATTATTAAAATAGCTAAGGTTACAAGAATGCAGAGAATTCTGAATCCGGTAAAGATTAATAATAGAATGGAAAAACTGCTTCGATCTGTACCTTACGGAACAAGCCAATTTGCAGCAACATACTGTGGAATATACAGAAAAAAAGAGATAGTACCTCGAAAATGGTATGGTAAAGGGTGCAGATATGTATTTGAAGATACATATGTTAATGGTCTTTCAAATGCTGATAAGTATTTAAAACAATTGTATGGAGATTATATGAAGATCCCTAAAAAAGAGGATATTAGAGAACATAATGTAACGGAGGAAAAAAATGAAATCGTTAATTCTTAACTCTGGTCTTGGTACACGTATGGGCGTGCTGACATCAGAACATCCAAAATGTATGACCGAGATATCGGCAACAGAAACAATACTCAGCCGTCAGCTCAGGCAAATTACATCAGTTGGAATTACTGAAGTAATAATGACAACAGGGTATTATGATGACGTGCTTGTCAATTATTGCAATTCGCTTGATTTGCCTTTACATTATACGTTCGTAAACAATCCAGTTTATGATAAAACAAACTACATATACTCCATTTACTGTGCAAGAGAGCACCTTGATGATGATATCATTCTTATGCATGGCGATCTTGTGTTTGAAAATACTGTTTTTGACGATGTTGTTTCAAGTGGGACAAGCTGTATGACAGTAAGTTCAACTCTGCCGCTGCCTGAAAAAGATTTTAAAGCAGTTGTCAAGAATGATCAGGTATGTAAGGTTGCGATCGACGTTTTTGACGATGCGATGGAAGCCCAGCCTCTTTACAAGATCAAGCGTGATGACTGGAAAGTATGGTTGGATAACATTATTTCATTCTGTGAGAGTGATGATGAAGGAAAGCGTAAAGTCTATGCTGAAAATGCTTTCAATGAGGTGTCGGATAAGTGTGTGATAAAACCTCTTGATGTAGAAAACAGACTCTGTGCAGAAATAGACAATCCTGAAGATCTTGCTGTTGTATCTGCAAAGCTCAAGGAAATCGAGAACAGAAAAGTATATATGTGCTTTTCTACAGATGTCATTCACAGCGGTCATATATCTATTATCAAAAAAGCAGCAAGACTTGGCAAGCTTACAATAGGTGTTCTTTCAGACGAGGCAGTTATAAGCTATAAACGTTTCCCGCTGCTGCCTTATGCTGAAAGAGAGGCAATGCTCGAAAACATAGTTGGAGTTCATAACGTGGTTGAACAGAAGACTCTTAGCTATAAAAACAATCTTGTAAAGTATAAGCCAGACATAGTTGTACACGGTGACGATTGGGTAAGCGGATTTCAAAAGCCTATACGTGATGAGGTAGTATCTGTTCTCGCTGAATATGGCGGAAAGCTTGTGGAATATCCTTATTCGACTGATGAAAAGTATAAGGAACTTGAAAACCGCTCTCGTTCAGAGCTTGCAACACCCGATATGAGGAGGGGAAGACTCCGTAAAGCTCTTGCCATGAAAGGCATCATAACTGCAATGGAAGCACACAGTGGTCTTACTGGGCTTATCGTCGAAAACACCGTGGTTAATGAAAACGGCGGTGCAAGACAGTTTGATGCAATGTGGGTAAGCTCACTTTGTGATTCAACTGCAAAGGGTAAGCCTGATATAGAGCTTGTAGATATGACAAGCCGCTTCCGTACTATCGATGATATTATGGAAGTTACCACAAAACCGATCATTTTTGACGGAGATACCGGCGGGTTGACAGAGCACTTCGTATATACTGTTCGTACACTCGAAAGAATGGGCGTATCAATGGTCATTATTGAAGATAAGACCGGTCTTAAGAAGAACAGCTTGTTCGGTACTGAGGTACATCAGACTCAGGCAGCTATACCCGATTTCTGCGAAAAGATAAGAGCAGGCAAAAAAGCACAGAAAACTAAGGACTTTATGATCTGTGCCAGAATAGAAAGCCTTATTCTCGAGCAGGGTATGGAAGATGCTCTCGAAAGAGCCTTTGCATTCGCAGATGCGGGTGCTGATGCTATAATGATACATAGTCGAAAGAAAGACCCTGCAGAGATTTTCGAGTTCGTTGAGAAGTTCCGTGAGAAAGACAAAACCACACCCATTGTGGTTGTACCTACATCCTTCAATACAGTTACAGAGGAAGAATTCAAAGAGCGTGGCGTAAACATTGTTATTTATGCAAACCAGCTCACCAGAACAGGCTTCCCGGCAATGCAGAACGCAGCTAAGACTATTCTTGAACATCATCGTGCAAAAGAATGTGATGATATTTGTATGCCGTTCAAGGAGATTATCAGACTTATTCCGGAGGAAGTATAATGCAGAATATACTATATGCCAGTGAGAATTACTCTGAATTAGATGCGTATTTTGCCGGAACACAAGCAAAAAAGATCTTACTTGTATGCGATAACTCAATAGGTTTTCTAAAGCTTAATGAATACTTTGAATCACTTGAAAACAGAATAGGTATCAAAGTAGTACGTTTTAGTGATTTTGAACCTAATCCAAAGTATGAAAGCGTTGTCAAGGGCGTTGAGCTGTTCCATAAAGAAGCATGTGATATGATCGCTGTTGTCGGCGGTGGTTCTGCTATCGATGTTGCAAAATGCATAAAGCTGTATTCTAACATGAACAGCAGTGAGAATTATCTCAAGCAGGAGATCGTTCCCAATGATGTTACACTCTTTGCAGTTCCGACAACCGCAGGAACAGGCAGCGAAGCTACTCGTTATGCAGTCATCTATTACAACGGTGAGAAGCAAAGTGTAACAAGCGAAAGCTGTATTCCAAGCACAGTTCTTTTTGATGCAAGTGTATTGAAAACACTTCCGATATATCAGAAAAAAGCAACAATGATGGATGCATTTTGTCATGCGATAGAGTCGTTTTGGTCTGTTAACAGTACAGATGAAAGCAAGACGTATTCAAAAGAGGCAATACAGCTAATACTCGATAATATGGATAATTATCTTAACAATGATGATAATGCGAATGCCAATATGCTCAAAGCAGCTAATATTGCAGGCAAGGCTATCAACATTACTCAGACAACCGCAGGACATGCAATGTGCTATAAGCTGACAAGCCTTTATGGTATTGCTCATGGTCATGCAGCTGCTTTGTGTGATAGAGTACTGTTCCCATTTATGCTCAATAATACTGTTAAATGTATTGATAAGCGTGGAGAGAAGTATTTAAAAGATACATTCTCCGAGATCGCTGATGCGATGGGATGCGAAACCACTGAACAGGCTGTTAGGCTTTTTGAAGATGTGGTGAGCAAGCTTGAGCTTAATACTCCAAAGGATGTTACCCAGAAGGATATTGATATCCTGAAAACATCGGTAAATCCTGTAAGGCTTAAGAACAATCCCGTTGGGCTTGATGTTGAAACTATAGAAATGCTTTACAAGGAGATCTTGAAATGAAAGTCGATAAATTTGTTGAAATAATCGGTGCTGATTTCTACACCGGAGTACCTGATAGCCAGCTCAAAGCTCTGTGCAACTATCTTATGGATACATACGGCATTGACCAGAAGCATCATATGATAGCCGCTAATGAGGGAAACTGTACTGCACTTGCAGCTGGATACCATCTTGCGACAGGCAAAGTCCCTGTTGTGTATATGCAGAACTCAGGCGAGGGCAATATAATTAACCCTGTTGCGAGCCTGCTTAACGACAAGGTGTATGCTATACCTATGATATTTGTTGTCGGCTGGAGAGGCGAACCTGGTATACATGACGAACCGCAGCATATCTATCAGGGTGAGGTTACTATAAAGCTGCTTGAGGATATGGATGTAGCTACTTTCATCATAGGCAAGGAAACTTCCGATGAAGAAGTAAAGGCAGCTATGGACAAGTTCAGAGAGATACTTGCAAATGGCAAGCAGGTAGCTTTTGTTATTCGCAAGGGTGCACTTACAGATGCACCGAAGGTTGAGTATAAGAATGATAATACAATGGTTCGCGAGGAGATAATTCGCCATATCGTAAGCGGCAGCGGGGAAGATCCAATAGTTTCCACCACAGGCAAGGCAAGCCGTGAGCTTTTTGAAATAAGAGAAGCTAATGGACAGAGCCACAAATATGATTTCCTTACTGTCGGCTCAATGGGACACAGTTCATCAATCGCTCTTGGAGTGGCAATAAACCAGCCCGACAGAAAAATATGGTGTATCGACGGCGATGGTGCACTGCTTATGCATATGGGCAGTATGGCTCTGCTTGGAGCAAATAAGCCAAAAAATATGGTGCATATCGTTATAAACAACTCTGCACATGAGACAGTAGGCGGTATGCCGACTGTTGCTGGACAGATTGACATTGTCGGAGTTGCAAAGGCTTGCGGTTATCCACAAGCGGTTAGCGTAGATAGTTTTGAACAACTCGATGAGGCACTTGAAAAAGCAAAGAACAGAAATGAACTCTCATTGATAGAGGTCAAATGCTCGATAGGTGCAAGAGAAGACCTTGGAAGACCGACAACTACGGCAATAGAGAATAAGATGAGTTTTATAAGATACATTAGGAATTAGAGGATGTGACGGGCTATGAGCAATTCATTTTATCCTGATTTAAGAAAACATCAATTAGATGCTTTAGCTGCACTTGTTGAAGTTGATAGGATTTTAAAAAGGAATAATATTCGTTATTTTTTACTTGCTGGTTCTACTTTAGGTGCAGTTAGACATAAGGGCTTTATTCCATGGGATGATGATATTGATATAGGAATAAAGTATAAAGATAAAAAAAAGGCATTTAAAGCATTGAAAAATGAATTGCCAAAGGTTTATTCATGGGCTGATTGGAATACTATTCGCAACTTTCCGAGATTATATGGTAAAGTTTTGTTTAATAATGTCGGGTTAATTGATGTTTTTATTATAGTTAAGACATCCGATAACCTTATCAGCCGTAAAAAACAATGGATACTCAGAAAGGTTTTGTTTAAGATCTATAAGGGAAAGATTAAGTATTCAAATAGCAATGAGAATCAAAACATTTACAGTAAACTCAAAGTAAAAGCCGGAAGATTTTTTTCATTTTTTATTTCAATGAAGAAAATACGAGAACTCATTGAAAAAAATGAAAGTAGATTTGAGAATCAAAACACTAAGAATTATTTAAACATATATAGTGCATATAGCTTAGAAAAAGAATTGATTAAGCGGGAATGGCTTAAAGGGAATCATAAAGAATCATTTGAGGGGCATTTATTTCCGACTGTAAGTGATCCGGATAAATACCTAAAGCATTTGTACGGAGATTATATGACAATTCCTAAGAAAAAAGAAAGATATCAACGCCATGAAGAAAGATTTTAAAATGGAGATGCCGCATATGAAGAAAAATAAAAGGACTGCAATTGTGTGTGGAACTCCGTATCAGCTGTTTAATGCATTAAATATTATTTTTTCTGATAAAAGCGAAAATAGCTATGATATTTTTTGCTTTAATAGATTTCAGAATGCTGAAATCTATCAAAAGAGGATAAAGAAGTTTCCAAGAATAAATAAATTTTTTCTTTTAAAGGATTATCAGAAAGATTATGTTAAAGGAGTACAATTGAAGGGTGCTTTTAAATACATCCACAGCGCCATTTTATATCTTAGACCACGTAATTCAATAAAAAAGTATTTCGATAACATTAATGATTGGAAGTATACTATCGGTAAAAAATATGATAGGATAATGGCACCTACTCCGTCATTTCTATTACAGTGCTTAGAAAAAAACAACTCAAGAGCAATTATGGACTATTATGAAGATGGACTTGGAAGCTATATGGGTGATTTTAATGCGGACTCTGCATCTTTGTCCAGAAAACTATTCTCCAAAGTATTTAAAGTAGGATACAATGTAATACCTGTAAGAAACTTATATGTATATAGACCTGATCTTTGTTATAGCACTGTTTCAAAAAGAATAAAAAAGCTACCTGCAATCACTCCTTCATTTTTAGACATTGCTGATTATGTTTACGAATTTTATCCTCAGAAATTAGAGAAAAATGAAATAATATGGTTGGGTCAAAGACGATTTGATGATACGGTAGTAAAAATACTGGAGATATTGTCAAAATCTAATAGCAGGGTTTTGGTTAGAAAGCACCCAAAAGAAAACAATATTGAAAAATATCATGAACTGGGATTAGAGATCGACGACGGAAAAAACATGTGGGAAATGCTGCTATTAAAACATGATATAACAAATAATATTCTTGTTAGTTCATATTCCACTGCTGTTTTTACACCCAAATTGCTTTATGACAAAGAACCTTATATCATATTGGTTTATAATCTGTTTGATGAGATCGATGCATTACATTTAAAAAAGACAAAACAGTTTGTAAAACTGTTTCGAGGGATATATGAGCATAAAGAAAGAATAATTATTCCAAATAGTTTTGAAGAATTTGAAAGAATAATTAATAAACTTTGTAATAAATAATCGGGTTATTAAGGAGGAAAAGATGAAGAATAAACTGAAATGGATATTAACGCTTTTGTTTGCGAATATGTTTTATAAAAAATCATTTTTAAAAGGGCGACATTTTTCATACAGAAATTCGTCAGGATGGCGATGGATCAGGAAAAATTTTTTTATGCAGAAGATAGTTGGAATCAACAAGGAAGTGCCGTTTCCTGTTGATTTCAGAATGAGAGTAGTCAACTGGAAGAATATAGATTTCGATATTGATGATATGAATGTGTTTCAAAAAGTTGGAAACTATTATCAGGCGGGTGAAGCAAAAATACATATTGGAAAAGGCACACAGATTGCAAATGGAGTTGCAATAATAACTGCTAATCATGAGTTAAAGGATATTACTGTTCATTCAGAGGCAAAGGATGTGATTATAGGTAAAGAATGCTGGATAGCATCAAATGCAGTATTATTACCTGGAGTTGAATTAGGCGAACATACAATTGTTGGTGCAGGTGCTGTCGTAACAAAAAGCTTTCCGGATGGTTGGTGTGTAATCGGAGGAGTACCTGCCAAAATAATAAAAAGAATATCAAAATAATTAGGAGGATTAATATGGGATTATATGAAGATATACTAAACGGTAAAGAATTATTATCACTGGTTGGTTTGGGATATGTAGGAATGCCAATTGCTCACGCTTTTGCTAAAAAAGGAATTAGTGTGATCGGATTTGATCTGAATAAACAAAAAATAAGTTTATATAAATCAGGAATTGATCCGACAAATGAAATTGGAAATGAAGAAATAAAGAAAACAAAAGTCAACTTTACGTCGGATGAAGCTGATTTAAAAAAGGCAAAATTCCATATTGTTGCAGTACCTACTCCTGTGAATGATGATCATTCGCCAGATCTGTCGCCTGTGATAGAAGCATCTAAAATAGTTGGAAGAAACCTTGTACCAGGTTCTATTGTTGTATATGAATCTACGGTATATCCTGGATGTACAGAAAAAATATGCATTCCTATTCTTGAGAAGTACAGCGGATTAAAATGCGGAGAACAGTTTAAAGTAGGATATAGTCCGGAACGTATTAATCCGGGAGATAAATTACACAGACTCGAAAACATCCGCAAAATAGTATCAGGAATGGATAATGAATCGTTAGAGATAATAAAATCCATATATGATATAGTTATTGAAGTCGGGACATATCCTGTATCAAATATCAGAACGGCTGAGGCTGTAAAAGTAGTCGAAAATAGTCAGCGAGATATTAATATTGCTTTTATGAATGAGCTTGCAATGGTTTTTGACTTAATGGATATTGATACTAATGAAGTAGTAAATGGAATGAATACGAAATGGAATGCTTTAGGTTTTCGTCCAGGTCTTGTAGGTGGACACTGCATTGGTGTTGATCCGTACTATTTTATTTATGAGGCAGAAAAATACGGCTATCATAGTAAAATAATACTTAACGGCAGAGCTTTGAATGATTCGATGGGAGCATATGTTGCTGATATGGCTGTTAAGAAGATGATAGAGGCAGGACAAGCGCCCAAGCGAAGCAAAGTTGTAATCATGGGATTGACATTTAAAGGCAATTGCCCTGACACAAGAAATAGTAAGGTTATCGATATTGTTCATAGATTGAATGAATATGGAATCAAACCAGAAATTGTTGATCCTTGGGCATCTGAAGATGATGCAGAAAGAGAATACAATGTTGAATTAATTCCTCTTGAAGATATTAAAGATGCAAATTGTATTATTGTTGCTGTGGCACATAATGAGTTTATAGAAATGGGCTTACCGGGAATTAAGAAATTATACAAAAAAGCATCAGAAAAAGAAAATGTCCTGATAGATGTTAAAGGAATATATTCAATAGATTCATTGAAAGAATCAGATTTAATATGGTGGAGACTATAAGTACAGGTTTTATTATGTAAAAAAAGGATATATAGTGTTCTATACATTTATTAGAATGGATATATGGATAGAGGTGTTATTTTTTGTTCTTTTCTAATGATAAAAACAAGGTATTTGTTATCGGAGAAATAGCACAGGCTCATGATGGCAGTTTGGGCTTTGCACATGCTTATATTGATGCTATAGCTGATGCTGGAGCTGATGCTGTAAAGTTTCAAACGCATATTGCTGCATCGGAAAGCACAAAGGTAGAACCATGGAGAGTAAAGTTTAGTTATGAAGATGAACTAAGATATGATTACTGGAAAAGGATGGAGTTCACAGAAGAACAGTGGATTGGATTGAAGGAACATGCTGAAAATCGTGGATTAGTTTTTCTCAGCACACCGTTTTCAATAGATGCGGCAAAGATGCTCAACGGGATCGGTATGAAAATGTGGAAAATATCTTCTGGAGAAGTAAATGATCCGTGGCTATTGGATTATATTCTTTCTACAAACAAACCAATTATCTTTTCAACTGGTATGAGTACATTGGAGCAAATTGATAACTATACAAAAAAACTGGAGTCATACGGATCAGAATATGCTGTTTTACAATGTACAACAAGCTATCCTGTTCAGCCTGAAAGAGTGGGACTGAATGTTTTATCCGAATTGTTGGATAAATACAGTGTCGTAGGATTATCAGATCATTCAGGAGAAATGTGGCCTTCATTATCGGCAGTAACACTTGGAGCTATAATAATTGAAGTACATGTTTGTTTGAGCAAATATGATTTTGGACCTGACGTTCCTGCATCACTGACACAGTCTAAATTTGCTGAAATGATAAATGGTATACGTTATATTACAAAAATGAAAGAAAACCCTGTGGATAAAGACAGGGTAAGTCTGGAAATGGCAAAAAACTGTGAGATCTTTTCTAAGGGAGTATGTGCAAGGAGTCCAATAGCCAAAGGTACTGAACTTACAAAAGAGTTGATTGCTCTAAAGAAGCCAGCATATGGCATTCTGGCGAAAGATGCTGATATGGTAATAGGGAAAAAAGTAAAACGTGATATTGATACTGATGAGTTTATTGATTATTCAGATATAGGAGTGTAAAAAATGAGAAAAGTATGTGTGGTTATAACTGCAAGAGCAAGTTACTCAAGAATAAAAGGTGCTATGTTGGCAATCAAGAAATCAGCTGATATGCAGCTTCAGCTTGTAGTAGCAGCATCGGCAATGTTGAACAGATATGGTGACGCATATAAACAGATGGAGGATGACGGATTTACAATAGACCGAAAAATATACAGTGTAGTTGAAGGCGAGAATCCTATTGCAATGGTCAAAACAACAGGTCTTGGTATGATAGAGCTTGTAACCGCTTTTAATGACCTTAAGCCTGATCTTGTTGTCACGATTGCTGATAGATATGAAACAATTGCTACTGCAATAGCAGCATCATATTCTAATATACCTCTTGCACATATTCAGGGCGGTGAAGTAACAGGTAATATTGATGAGAAGGTGCGACATGCAATTACCAAGTTGTCAGACATTCATCTGGTAGCAAGTGAAAAAGCAGCAGAGCGAGTTATAAAAATGGGAGAAAGTCCAGAAAGAGTTTTTGTTACAGGCTGTCCTTCCATTGATCTTGCAGCAAAAGCCATTATGCCGGAACTCGATTTTGATCCAATAGAAAGATATGGAGGAAGCGGAGAAAAGAAGTTTGCACCTAATGATTATTATATTGTTATCCAGCATCCTGTTACTGATGAAAGAGGAATGTCATGTCAACAGGTAACGGAGACATTAAAAGCAATGTATGAACTTGGCAAACCGACCTATTGGATATGGCCTAATGCTGACTCAGGTTCCGATGAGACCTCAAAGGGAATACGTGTGTTTAGAGACAGATATAAACCTCAAAACATATGGTTTTTCAGAGATATACCATCACGTGATTTTCTTAAATTGTTATATCACAGCAATGGAATAGTTGGAAATTCCAGTGTTGCCATCAGAGAGTGTTCTTTCCTTGGTGTACCTGCTATAAATATAGGCAGCCGTCAGTCAGGACGTGATCGTGCTGAGAATGTAACGGATGTTGATTATAATAAGGATGCTATTCTTGAAGCAATAAATATGAGAAAAACCATGCCAAGAAAACAGAGCATGCTTTACGGCGATGGAAATGCAGGTGAACGTATTGCTGAGGTTTTAAGAACAGCCAAGTTAACATATACGAAGAAGCTTAATTACTAAGGAGTCGCCATGAAAAAAAAGTATTTAGGAATTATACCTGCAAGAGGTGGCTCTAAAGGTATACCTCATAAGAATATAAAAAATCTGTGCGGAAAACCGCTTATCAATTATACTATTGAAGTAGCAAACATGGCAATAGAAAAGGGATTGCTTGATCGTTGTATTATTTCTACCGACAGTTCAGAGATTGCTGATATTGCCCGTGCAGCAGGCGGCGATGTTCCTTTTTACAGACCTGATTATCTTAGCAACGATACTTCAAAATCTGTTAACGCAGTAATGCATGCATTGGATTTCTTGGAAAAGAACGGGGAGAAATATGATGCAGTTGTAACACTGCAGGTAACTTCACCAATGAGAACTTTTGATGATTTGAAAGGTGGAATAGAGCAGTTTGACAGTTCATCTGCTGATTCACTTATTTCTGTTTATGAAGATGAAAAAGCAAATGGGTATAATTATTATCGTATGGGAGATAATAATATCGGTATTGCAGAGCATAAAGAACATAATACTGGTATCAGGCGTCAGGAAATGAAGCCAATGTATGTTAGAAATGGTGCACTCTATATTTCATCATTAGAATTGTTAAAGGATAGAAGACTAATCATCGGTGATAATCCTCTGCTGTATGTTATGCCTAAAAACCGCTCTGTTGATGTCGATTCTATCAGCGATTTTGAATACATTGAATTTCTGATGAAAAAGGATAATCAATATTTGCCCATTTAGGAGATTATAGTATGAGCGCTGTATCTACAAAAAAAAAATCAAAAATAGTATTAAGAGCTGGTATATGGTATACTGTTTCGTCATTTATGACAAAGGGTATTGCCTTTATCACTACTCCGATTTTCACACGTTTATTAAGTAGCGAAGATTATGGAAAATATAATAATTTTGTAGCATGGATAGGAATTATCGCCATTGTTGCTACAATGGATATGCATGCTACTGTTAATAGAGCCAGATTTGATTATGAAAATCTTGATGCATATTTATCATCAGTTGCTATTACCGGTAGTATTTTCACAGCTTTTCTCTGGGCAATTGTTTTAGTTTTTTCTGATTTCTTTTGCGATCTTTTTTCGATGAATATGACGTGTATAAACATAATGTTTATAACAACATTAGTATCACCGTCCTTAACGCTTTTACAAGCAAAAAATCGAATCAATTATAAGTATAAAGCATATGTTATGCTATCATTGGGTTCAGTAGTATTATCAGTTGTTGTATCATTGCTATTAGTTGTTTTAGCTGAAAATCAATTAATGGGTAGAATTATAGGACATTATGGAACTGTATTTATAATTGATTTGTGTGTATATATTTATATTATTGTCAAAGGTAAAAACTTCAAATGGTCTGAGTGTACATATGCTTTAAAAATATGTCTGCCTATGATCCCGCACTTATTAAGTAAATATATTCTCAATCAATCAGATAGGATAATGATAGAGAAATTCTGTGGGTCAAGTGATACGGCATATTATAGTTTATCATATAATTGTGCAATGATCCCTATAATGCTGGCGACAGCAACAAATATTGCATGGAGTCCATGGTCTACTGAGCAGATATATAAAAAAAACTATGAAAAGGTCAAAAAAGCAGCATATTATTACATTACGCTTTTCTTTTTAGTTATATTAGGTATATTCCTTTTAGGACCCGAAATTGTATTGATTCTTGGAGGAAAAAAATACGCATCTGCTACGAGTATAATGCCTCCTGTTGTTTTGGGGGCAGCATTTCAATTTATATATAATCTATACGTTGCACTGGAGCAGTTTGCAAAAAAAACAGTAGGAATGGCAATAGGAACTGTTTTTGCGGCATTGATAAATGTCGGATTAAACTGGTTGCTGATACCTAAATTTGGTTATGTTGCTGCGGCATATACAACATTGATTGGATATGCATGCTTGCTTGTGATTCATTTTTTCCTTGCAAGACGTATTGGCTATGCAAAGGCATATAATAATAAATTCATTTTTATATCCGTCTTTGTATTATTCGTTATTATGCTGATTATGCTTTGGTTGTATTCTCAAACTGCTGTTATACGCTATATTATCATTGTTGTTGGAATTGTATCATTGAGTGTTGTTTCCTTTTTAAACAAAAAAACTATTTTATCCCTATTAAAAAAATAAAATAAGCATAATGATTTTGTAGTCAACGAAGCTGCACTATAACGATTTCTAAACGGTATTTACTGCTGTAAAATTATAACATTATTAAATAGTGAGCCTGCCAAATACAGCATCAAGCAGGCTCATTTTTATTATTATATGAATATAGCGTTCAAGTTGAACACCCTTAGCCGCTGAAAGTGAACAGTAGCGTCGCTTAAAATGAACAGCTACGTCGCTGAAGTTGTAAATTGACTTCACCTTGTCTATGTGTTACGATATATATGCTTTACTCACATGGAGGATAAGGCAACGCTGAGGAGCGACCTGAGCGCCTTGTGAGGTTTACAAAGTAATGGGGCGACGTCGTTTGAACGGCATCGCCCTTTTCATTACTTGGAAATGCAAGCGTTAAACCTCGGGTTCGGGCAGAGCCCGAGGAGCCAAAGGATCTTTTATGTTTCAGGCTGGGGCACGCCAAATGTTTTTCGCATTGATTCCTCACATTCAATAACCATTCGGTAGGAATCATGTACGATTCGATCGCAAATAGCATCTGCAATTATCGGTGAACCAATCTTGTCCCGCCAACCTGGGACATCAAATTGAGAGCAGAATATTACAGATCCTTTTTTGTAACGAGCCTCGGCTATTTCAAGAATGTTTCTAGCCTCTGATTCCTTAAGCTGATAAAGTAGCCATTCGTCAAGAATCAGAAGTGCGGGCTTCTTGTATTGATCAATGACTTTACTGTATGTGCCATTTGTTCTGGCTATGGCAAGCTCGGTAAGTAATTCCGGCAGTCTAACATACTTGACCGTAAGAAACTGTCTTGTTGCTGCCATTCCTAACGCACAAGCTATGTATGTCTTTCCACATCCCGTGGCTCCGAGAAGCATAAGATTGTGATGTTCATATATGTATGTGCAGTCAGCCAATCTTGCGATTTGTGTTTTATCCAGCTTTCTGCCGGCACAGTATGCTATATCTTCAACACAAGCAGATTCAGCGAAATTTGCCTTTTTGATCAGCCTTGTCAGATGATTGTTTTTTCGTGTTGCCCATTCTTTGTCCACAAGAAGCCCAAATCGATCCTCGAATGACAGATTTGATATATCAGGATCAGATAGCTGCTCTTTAAAGGCATTAGCCATAACACTCATTCGCATTTCCTGCAGCTTTGTGATAGTGTTCTCTGTCAGCATTACTCTGCACCTCCATAGTAAGAATTACATCTGGTGAAGCCATACTGCTCTGCATTATCTGCTTTTTCAGGCTTCTTTTCCTCCTGTTTGTCTTGCCCCGAAGAAAGGATAACCTGAATATTCTTGTACGATGGTCTTGGTGTAAAGCTCAATGCGCGTTTACATGCGTTTTCCAGCCTGTCAGGTGTGTATTTGTCAGCTAAATTTAAAAGCCCAAGGCAAGCCTTGTATCCCTGTTGTTCGATCTTGCAGCCATTTAGTATAGCTTTAACTGCTGTTTCAGTGTTCGTTTCTATCTTTGAAGCCCATTTGATAAATCGTTCGCCATTCCACTGTATGTACTTTTGATGATTTTTAGGCATATGCTCTTCATTAGTACTGTACTGATTTGCTCTTCCATAAAGTCTTTTATGTGAGCAGATGCGGTTTCCATCAAAGAATACTTCAATGGTGTTTCTTGTAAGCCTGACATCAACTTTCTTTCTGATGTATTCATACGGCACAGAGTAGTTCATCTTTTTAACAGAAATATGATAATTGGGTGCTACCGTAGCTATCTTCCACTCCGAGAGTTCAAATGGTCTTGGAGGAAGTGGGAGAAGGAGTGGCTTTTCTTCGTCAAATGCTGTTGCACGGCTGCCGTCTCGCTTTTGAAATGGCTTGTGATTGAACTCGTAAAGTTTCTCGAACATTGCTTGGTTTAGTTCGTAAAGCGACAGAAACCTTCGATTCCTTAATGCCGCAAGGATGAAAGTAGAGATAACTCCTACTGTTCCTTCAACCATCGCTTTATCTTTCGGTGCTCTTATGCGGCAAGGAAGGATAGCTGTATTGTAGTGTTCCGCAAGTTCGCTGTAAGCACGATTGAGCTTGACCTCATTTTTACCATGTTTATCAACGCCTGTTTTCAAGTTATCACACTGTATTACTCTGGCAACGCCGCCAAAGTATCTGAAAGCATTGACATGAGCTGATGTCCAGCACTGCTGATCCATAGAGAAGAAGCCTTCGACATAGGCATAACTACTGTATGGAAGCACAGCCACAAAGACATACACGGGAATCAGCTCACCTGTATCGGTATCCACTACAGCAGCTGTGTCACCCGCCCAATCTACTTGCATGATCTCACCGGGTTTATGGTTGATATGCATAGTCGCACTGTGTTTTGCCATATGATCGCGGTAGTACTTTTTGAACTGTGTGAGTTGATAAGGCAACTCTCCGTTGTTTCTGCACTGTTCACAATACTCAAGCCACAGAAGGTTCAATGTTACGCCGCTTTTGTGCATTTCATGCTCGACATAATCATAATCGGAAATCTTATACACAGGTATTTGATCATCAGAAGGTAATAGGATCTCTGCGAGCTGTTTATCAGATATTCCATCTGCAAGAGGATAGCTGATACCATTCACAGCAGCCAAATTTAGTGTTCTGACGACAGTGGTTCTTGAACATCCGCAGGCAGCAGCAATCTGCGATTTGTTCACCCCAAGACTTTGCAGTCTTAGGATCTCACGGTAATTGGTCATAGTAATGACCTCCTTTTGTTGAATTCACGCGTTTTGCGTGTAACAACATTTTACCGTGAAACAGAAAGTTATTCAATCTTACCGACGACACTGTTCACTTCAAGCGACGAAAGTGTTCATCTCTGCCGACGGCACTGTTCATCTTGTGCGGCTTAACTGTTCATTTTGAAGCGACATATTCATTATATCCATAACGACAGTTCGATTGAACCTGCCTAATAATAACATACTACCTTTGAAAAAAGCTTACCCCGAGCTGAATAATTTCTGCTCGGGGTTGTCTTTTAGGGTAGTATTGTATCAGGTGGATGCGTTTTTCTTTTCTGAAAGCTTTTTAATAAAGCACTGGATCTGGTTCTGTAATGGCTTTTCCGCATAATAGAATGCAATTCCAATACCCAGGCAGATAACAGATCCAATTATTAAGTGTACCTGCCATGATGATATTTTTGATTTTAGTAAACTGCTATATCCTAAATAGTACATCATTTGTACAAGGAAGATGTGATATGAACATTGTCCTATTATTTCTAATGGTTTGAATCGGAATTTTGCATTTTGAAGAATAAAAACCATTAGAGGAATGATCAGCATAGATGACAGAAAATTTGTAGAAGCCCAGTCTTTATTGATGATCCTTGGCTCGTATTTAAAATATATCACTATCGTAATAAAGAACGCTCCAATGCTTGTCATCAAAAGAGAAATCCAGAGCGAAAACTTGAATCCTTTGAAAGCATATACTCCAACAGCGATCAAAAAAACATATCGGAAACTTAAAAGACGATAACACGATGAGTTCATCACATATGCCCACGCCAATAACTCATAAACTACATTAGCTATGAAGCAAATCAGAAGCCCTTTCTCCTTGTTTTTCTCGATCAGAAAGAATATAAGCGGGAAAACAAACACTAATTGCATCATTACGGGATAATAATAGTTACCTGATCCATATGTTCCGTCAATTGCCCATCGTAATCTTTTAAGCAGTCCGGAACCAACTGAAAAATGAGGATCACATAATTCCCATACAATCACGATAACGACAGGAAGAGTATACCTTGTTATTCTCCTGATTATTAAGTGACATGGGAAAGCATCTTCGAGATGTTTGATTCTTTGCTTTGTAAAAGAAAGAGAATAAACATATCCTGTAATAATCATAAAAATAGGAATTGCCATGTTTATAACATATGGGAAAACGACTATTTTTCGCTGAGCTTCAGTCCATTCATAATGAGTAATAACGACCATAATTATGGCAAGACCTTTTACTAAATCGATTGTGTGATTTCTATTATCTATCATTTTTTAATCCATCTCTTTCTTGATCGATTATCCTTTTTAAAAAGCAGAGAAACGTTCAACAAAAAACTTGTGTGTACAGAAGCATTTTTTATATTATACGTTTATCTGAAACAGCTGTAGTGTTTTCCTGTTTCGGCGGATTGAATTTGAGTATCATCTGTTCAGAGCCTTTTATCGTGAACGTGATGAATCTGAGGAACGTGTCAGCCATGATGCCGAAGTTGATGCACAAAAGCAGGCTCTTTGTCGAGAGTGAGGTCGTGCCGAAGAACCAGTCGAACAGGTTGAACGCAACGATTATTCCCGATGTGCAAAGCGCAAGGATAGCCCACTTGTAGTTGCTCATCGGCTTGCTTATCATTCTAAGCACCATGATGCCGACGATAGACAAAAGAACAGTCGAAGCGGTAGCGATCTCTTCCTGCGAGACCCCGAAGATTCGCCCGAAGTAAACGGCAGCCACGACCACCGCAACATCGGTGATACCGCCGGGGAGCGCTTTGAGGATAACGTTTTTCATAAAGTGTCCGTGTATCAGGAAATGGTCTGGCACCTGAGACAGCAGGAAAGCGGGGATACCGATAGTGAACGCACTTATGAGGGTTATCTGCGGAGGTGTCAGCGGATAAACGAATCCGAATGCAAGCGTTACTATCGAAAGCAGCAGCGAGAAAATGTTCTTTACAAGGAACAGGCTTCCCGAACGTTCAAGGTTGTTTACGACCTGTCTGCCTTCCATTACTACATCAGTCATATGTGCAAAATCCGAGTCGAGCAGAACGAGCTGAGCCGCCTGAACGGCTGCATCGCTGCCCGAAGCCATAGCGACCGAGCAGTCCGCATCTTTAAGTGCAAGTATGTCGTTTACTCCGTCGCCAGTCATAGCGACC
Source organism: uncultured Clostridia bacterium (assembly GCA_947307175.1). Taxonomy (GTDB): domain Bacteria; phylum Bacillota; class Clostridia; order Oscillospirales; family Ruminococcaceae; genus Hominimerdicola. The sequence continues at coordinate 10,674 of CAMZIK010000004.1, read as the reverse complement.
GTCTTGTCCTGTGCCTGCAAAGCCTTGACGAATTTTCGCTTCTGGTCAGGGGTAACTCTTCCGAAGACAGTGTAGCTCTTCATCGCTTCAAATATAGCCTCGTCAGTCGTCAGCGTCGAAGCATCAACGTACTTTTCAGCGTTTTCAATGCCTGCCTGCTTAGCGACCTCTGAAACTGTTATCGGGTTATCGCCCGAAATTACCTTGACCTCAACGCCTTCATCAGCGAAGAACTTGAATGTCGCGGGCGCAGTTTTTCTTACAGGGTTGGTGATAAGCACCAGTGCGAGCGGTTCACGTTCTCCCGTCAGCGCCTTGCCGTCAGGTGTCCCGTGATATTTTGCGAACGCAAGCACACGGTAGCCCTTTCTGCTGTCAAGCTCTATCTTTTCACGGTAGTCCTCATATTTTTCTTTGAGTATCCACTCAGGCGCTCCGAGAACGTACGAAGCCTTTTCAAAGGTTACTCCTGAATACTTGAACTCCGAGGAGAAATCTGTGTGCGAAACTATCTTTGCGCCGCTTGGCTGAGTGAAGTATTGTTTCAGCGCCGCCATTGTGATGTTGTCAGCTGACTGCTCGGCAGCAAAATCGCTTAGCAGCGAGAACAGCTCGTCCTTGTCAAGCTCGCCCACTGGTTCAAGCCCAGTGACCTGCATCGTGTTCTCTGTGATGGTTCCCGTCTTGTCAACGCACAGTACATCAGTTCGTGCAAGCGTTTCGATGCACTTCATGTTGTGAACAAGTACCTTGTGCCTTGCAAGTCTCATAGCACTTATCGCAAGAGTAACGCTTGCAAGCAGGAACAGTCCCTCAGGTATCATTCCTATGATAGAAGCGACCGTTGAGCGCAGGCTCTGAATGTGGCTCATATCCTTGACATAGCGCATATGCCAGAACTGCAAAGCACCCATAGGGATTATGATTATGCCTGCGATCTTTACTATCCTGTTGAGCGAGCGTATCATCTCTGACTGTTCGCCTGTGCGTGCTTTCTTTGCCTGAATGGTAAGCTGTGATATGTACGATTCCGCACCCACTTTTGTCAGCCTTGCCTTGCACGTACCCGAAACAATGAAACTTCCGCTCATAAGCTCTGAGTCTTTTTCCTTGATTATCTCGTCAGCTTCGCCTGTCAAAAGCGCCTCGTTTGCTGAGACTTTGCCCTCTACAACGACTGCATCAGCAGGTATCTGATCGCCTGCCTTGAAAATAACGATGTCGTCAGCAACGAGCAGATCGGAACGTATCTGCTGTTCTTCTCCGTCACGCACAACTTTTGTGGTAGGGGAGTTGAGCATCGTCATCTTGTCCAGAAGCTTTTTGGAACGTGTCTCCTGAACGATACCGATGAGCGTGTTGATGATAATGACCGGCATGAACGTAAGATCTTTGTAGCAGCCGTTTAGAAGCAGGATAACAGCGATCGCAGCAAAGATGAAGTTGAAGTAGGTGAAAACGTTGCTTGCGATTATTGCGCCTATTGACTTTGAAGGCGGCTTGACAGGCGTGTTTGCCATGCCTGCCTGTATACGCTGCTCGACCTGCTGCGAGGTAAGTCCCGTCTGAGCATCAGGTTTTAAGCGCTCGACCGAAGCAGGGTCGATAGTTGGCTTTTTCATTTTTTTAGTTCCTCCCCATTTCTTTTTCTGTATATACACCATATATTATAACATCTAAAAACTTAAAAATCAACCTTTTTCAGCTCTGTTTTGAAAGCTGTATACAGAAGAAGCAAGAAAACGTCCGAAGGAGTTTGGGGGCGGCCGGAAAGCCCCAAAATGAGTCTCGTCAATTCTTGGTGCTGGGTATTGCAAAATTCGGCAAATGGTGGTATGATTACCTATAGACTGAACCGAAAAGAAAGGCGGGATATTATGAAAAAGAGATTTTTAGCGACGGCGATTGCACTAACTATGACAGCGGCTTGCCTGACTGCCTGCGGCGGCGAGAACAACACCGAGGACAAGCAGGAGACCACGACCACTACCCAAGAGGACACGACCACCACAGAAAAAGAAACCGGTGTGATAGACACGATCACGATAACAAAAGCAACCACGACGAGAAGCAAAATGGACGCTCCTTCCGAAATACCGCCCGATGACGTTAACCCCGGATATTGGCACGAGGACAGCGAGACCACAACGACCACGACCACAACAAAAGCAGCGACCACGACCACAACAAAAGCAGCGACCACGACCAAACCAAAGCCTGCGGCGACATCAGAGGCTGAATGCATCGCTAAGTTGATCGTTGAAAATGAAAGCACGTGGCACAGGACAGGCCGGATCAGTGATATACATAAATATGGCGATACTAAATCAACGACCTGCTGGTTTGAAGATCTTGACTTTGACGGTGTCGAGGAATTTGTTGTTGGTCCTGTTTGTGCGGAGCGGGGACAGGCTACCTTTTATGGCTATGACATTTATAAAATCGAAAACAATAAACTCAGAAAGCTGAAAAGTGCCGGTGATCCGACAGGGTATTGCTCGTACAGCAGTATTTCTTTTAAGTATAATCGTTTTGAGAATAATAACCTCGAAATGTATTTGTATAAGGATGGATCAGGTAAATATCATTATGCTCACTGTGCGCTTACGAGTTGGAGCTTTGAGGAGTGTATGGTTTTAAATGAGACCGATTTTTCAGTAATAAAGGATAAACCGATGTTTGACTATTTGGTTGCTAGTGACCCGGCATATTATTCAGTAGGCGGATCAAAGGTCTCCGCTGATAAAATGATAAGCAGAGTAAAAGCCGAACTGAACGGAGCAAAACAGTGTACAGTAAAAACAAAGCAGGTAAATATCACCAACAAAAACGGAAAGATCACCTCTGATTGTTACAGCAAGAAGAAAAAAGAAGAAAAGATCAGAATGCTTGCCGAGTCTTATGATGCCTACAAGATAGTCGAATCGAATAAACAGCCCGATTTCCTTGTATTTATGCTCAATAGGATCAAAAAATAATGATTCGGTGCAGGCTGCCGGTCGGCACAAAGAATAAACACTGACTCATTTTTAAGAACCGCTCTTTTGCAGGGCGGTTTTTTGTCGTTAAATGCGCTCGGACAACGCTTGATTTTTCGGCGCATCTGTGGTATACTTATTGCGGATTATTTTTAGTGAGGTGTTTTTATGACAGAACTTATCGAGTATATCGGACATATCCGCAACCATGAAGCGCTCTGCGCACAGCTCGGACTGCCTGCCGGTCTTTCCCGTGAGGAAAGAGAAAAGCAGATAATCCTAAAGGGCTACGAAAAATGGGGGAAAGAGCTTCCTGACCACTTGTATGGTATGTTCGCATTCTGTATCAAGGACGGCGAAAAGCTGTTCTGCGTCAGAGACCAGTTCGGCACAAAGCCGTATTATTACTACCTGACCGATGACGGAAAGCTGCTGTGCGGCGTGAATATCCGTGATATTATCGCTCAGGACGGTTTCAAAAAAGAGATAAACACAGATATGCTCCAGATATATATGTCCCTGACCTACGTTGCAGGCGAGGATACATTCTTCAAAGGCCTCAAAAAGCTGATGCCGGGCTGCTATCTCGAATTTGAGGGCGGTAAGCTCAGCATAACACGCTACTGGAGACCTGAGTTCAAGCCGGACGACAGCAAATCGCTGGAAGACTGGGCAGACGAGATACACTCGACAGTTCAGCAGATGATGAAAGAGGTCAAGACAGATGATGAAACTGCCGAGTCGTTCCTTTCTGGCGGCGTAGATTCAAGCTACGTGCTTGCAATGAGCGATGCTCAGATGTCAGATTCCTGCGGATATGACGACGAGAGATTCGATGAGTCGGGTCTTGCAAAGCAGACTGCCGACATTCTCGGCAGAGGCAATTCAAGATGTCTTATCACTCCTAAGGAGTATTTTGACATCGTGCCTTACGTTATGTATAATATGGAGCAGCCTCTTGCAGATGCTTCTGCGATAGTTTTTGCAATAGCCTGCAAAGCTACCGCACAGCATACCAAGCTCTGTTATTCGGGCGAGGGCGCTGACGAGTTCTTCGGCGGCTATAATATGTACCGCAACGCTGAAAGATACGGCGATAACTTAAAGACTTTCTATGTCGGCAATACCAACATTATGAAAGAAGACGAGAAAAAGCGCATACTCAAAAGCTATAACGAGAACGTCCTGCCTATTGACCTTACAAAAGAGATCTATGAGCATAACGAGGGTCTCGACCCGCTGACAAAGATGAGCGACGTTGACATTCAGATCTGGCTCGAAGGCGACATCTACCTCAATGTCCATAAGATGAGTACCGCAGCAGGCCTTGAGATAAGAATGCCGCTGACCGACAGGAGAGTGTTCGATATCGCTTCACGTCTGCCTTCAAAATTCAAGGTAAATGACGAGCAGAACAAGGTCGCATTCAGAACAGCAGCCGCAAAAGTTCTCCCCGATGAGATAGCTTTCCGCAAAAAGCTCGGATTTATCGTGCCGATAAGGATATGGCTCGCTGATGAGAATTATAACGCCGATGTCAGAAGACTGTTTGACAGCGACATCGCAGAAAAGTTCTTTAACGTAAGCGAGATAAAGGCTATCTATGATGACTATGTCGGCGGCAACTCGGACAACTGGAGAAAGATATGGACAATCTATACCTTCCTTGTGTGGTATGAAGAGTATTTTGTAAAGCGCTGATATGAGAGAAAAGGTTTTGAAATGGGCACAGGACACCTACGGCACTCTGCCCGAAAGCCTCTGGGCAAAAACTCCCGAGGACGTCGTCCTGCGCCATGAAAGCAATAAGAAATGGTACGCCATACTGATGAAAGTCAGACGCTCGGCGCTGGGGCTGGACTCTGACGAAACAGTTGATATTATCGACGTAAAGTGCGACACTCTGCAGATAGATCTTCTCTCTCAGCAGCAAGGCTTCTTTCACGGCTACCATATGAACAAAAACCATTGGCTGACTATACTTCTCGACGGAACTGTTCCGCTTGAAGTAGTCTGCGGACTGATAGAGCAGAGCTTTGAAATGACTGCCCCGAAACTCAAAAAACATAAATAACACATAAAGCCACGGCTGATCATACGGCTGTGGTTGGTGTTTTATAAACCGAAATGCACAAATGCAGCGGCTTGGTTTTGTACAATGCTACAAAGATCACAAGAACTTGCACTTTTTTTCGCTTCTGAATCGTTTAGTATATAGTGGGGCAGGATATTGGCTTGCTGTGTCAGAAAAGGAGATGCAGATATGAGTAAGAAAAAGCTGAAACTTCTCAGGCTTATCCCGCTTATTGAGCTGGGGTTGGTGTTTGTGTTTGCAGGCGTAAGCTGCCTGCTGGTGAAATGGCTTGCAGGCAAGTACACGCGCACCGAGTCAAATAACGGAATTAGAATTGACGCGCTCAGAGATACGGTCGTTATGGGCATTGCGAAAGCCTTGATTTTTATAATAGTTCTCTCTTGCATTGTTATCACTGTTGTTTGTATTATAGAGCGTGTCCGCAGAGAAGCAGACGTGGGCAGGCTTTACGCAAGAACGTGGATAATATCTGGTATAAGTGTTCTGATACTGCTGTTCGGATGTATCACGTTCAACGGTGATTGGCTCGGCGGTACAGACCCTAAGTGCTTTGAGTATACTGATGGTCAGCATACTATGGTCATCAAAGAAGAATCGTGGCTGCTCGGCGGCTGGGGGACTGTCTATCAGGTCGAAGACGGCGGCAAAGCGGTCGTACTCAAAGGTTTCACCACTGATGACGGTTACCGCAACGAAGGCAGGTATGACATCAGGTGGTCTGACGATTCCGCCGACATCACTTTCAATGACGGGCAAGGCGGCAAAGAGACCGTTACAGTTGAGTTTAAATAGCATGTTATCTGATCTGAAAGCGTGAATGCTTTTGGGTCAATTTTTTTACCAATACCCGAAATATTAGTATTCTTATGCTTCGATTTTTAACGAGAATATATTGCTTTTGGATATAAACTGTGATATAATTAAACACAGCAAACTAATATTTTGTGATGGGGTGAACGTATGAAACAGATACAATTTGAATATAAGACCAAAGACCTGCTTCTGCATGATATAAAGCGTGTCAAGCAGTGGTGTCAGCAGAATATCAGCTCGGCAGTTACATTCGAGATCTATTCCGAGGTGCTTGATAAAACCGCAATAGATACTATCTGTAATGCAATAAAAACAGAGATGCCAAATGCAGTTTACAGCGGCTGTACCACAAACGGAAATATAATGCTGGGCGAGCTTTCAAAAAACAATGTCTGCATCGTGTGTACCGTGTTTGAGTATCCTGATACAAAAGTCGAGGTAATGCAGCGCCGTATCAGCGAGCATAATGTTCTTCAGGTCTGCAAAGAGGCAGTGGAGTATGTCAACTCAAACAGCTGGATCAGATCAGTTGAGATGCTTCTGACTATTCGTGGCCTTTCCACCACGGAACTTTGCAGTGAACTGAGCAATATCCGCAGCGATGTCGAGCTTTTCGGCGGCGGTGCGTTTTCTGCCGATATTGATGAGACCCAGGCTTATGTTTTTTCCAGTGACGGAGAATGTTCAAATGGAGCGATCGTTTTCAGGTTCCTGGGCGGAAACGATATCCATATCCGAACATGGCAGATAAGCGGCTGGAAGACTCTCGGCAGGGAGCATGAGGTCACAAGGTCAGACGGTAAAATGCTTTACGAGCTTGACGGTGAACCCGCATTCGATGTTTACTATAAATACCTAAATATCGAAAACGACAGAAACTTTTTCAGAAATTCTCTGGAGTTCCCGCTTATCTATAAGTTGGGAGAATCCAAGATACTGCGTGCTCCGACAGGGTGCAGTCCCGACGGTGCGCTGATAATGACAGGAAATATCCAAGAGAAAACCAGAGTCAAAATGGCTTATGGTGATCCCGAAACGATACTGCGTACTGTTCATTCCGGCGGCGAGGAGATCTCAAAGTTCCAGCCGCAGGTTATACATCTGTATTCCTGTGCCGCAAGAAGATTCTTCTGGGGCTATATGGCTGATACCGAAACAAAGCCGTTCCAGTCTGTCGCTCAGACATCAGGCTTTTATACTTCGGGAGAGTTCCTCAGAAAAGACACCGAGCTTATCCAGCATAATGTAACGCTCGTTGTCGGAGCTTTCCGTGAAGGCGATGTTGTTCCCGGACTGGAAAACGAAGTCGATATGCAGGGCTTCCATATCTCAAAACAAGTCTCCCTTATAAGCAGGCTTGCAAACTTCGTGGACATCTCCACAGCCGAGCTTGAGGAGGCTAACCGCAAGCTTGAAAGAATGGCGATAACCGACGGACTCACAGGTCTTCTGAACCGAGTAAAGATACAGGACGATATTATCGAATGTATTGATAAGGAAAAGAAAGATGCCGCACTTATAATGATAGATATTGACGACTTCAAGCAGGTCAACGATACCTACGGTCATGATGAAGGCGATGATGTCCTCAGAGGTCTTTCAAGGAGCCTGAACGAAACTGTCGAAAAGCTTGGCGTTAAGGCTCTGATCGGACGCTGGGGCGGTGAGGAGTTCATGGTCTGCATAACAGGCAAGGATTCACAGAATGCCAAGGAGATCGCCGAACAGCTCAGGATCGCATTCAGCGAGATTGAATTTGAACAAGCCGGGCATCAGACCATAACCGCGGGTGTTTCGATCTTCAGACAGGGCGAAGCATCTGAGCAGGTCTGCAAGAGAGCCGATGATGCGCTGTATCTCGGAAAGCGAAACGGTAAGAACAAGGTAGTTGTTCTGTGACGAAAGGAGAATGATGATGAGGATAACACAAGATGTAAAATATGTAGGTGTCAATGACCATAAGGTAGACCTCTTTGAGGGTCAGTATAAAGTGCCTGACGGAATGAGCTATAACAGCTATGTGATAATCGACGAGAAGATAGCCGTAATGGATACCGTCGATGCAGGATTTACTCACGAGTGGCTGGACAACCTCGAAGAAACTCTTGACGGCAAAAAGCCCGACTATCTCGTAGTTCAGCATATGGAACCCGACCATTCGGGCAGCATCGCAGCCTTTGCGAAAAAGTATCCCGATGCAGCCGTTGTCTCATCAGTCAAAGCTTTTGCAATGATGTCACAGTTCTACGGCATTGACTTTGAAGGCAATAGGGTAGAGGTCGGTGAAGGCTCGACCCTTTCGCTCGGAAAACATACCCTCAATTTCGTCACCGCACCTATGGTCCACTGGCCCGAGGTAATTATGACTTACGACAGCACCGATAAGATACTTTTCTCTGCCGACGGATTCGGAAAGTTCGGTGCGCTCGATGTGCAGCAGGACTGGACAGACGAGGCAAGAAGGTATTATATCGGCATCGTCGGAAAGTACGGCGCTCAGGTGCAGGCTGTTCTCAAAAAAGCAGCAGGCCTGGATATAGAGCATATCTGTCCGCTTCACGGTCCTGTCCTCAGCGAAGACCTCGGAAAGTATATCTCCCTTTACAGCACATGGTCAAGCTATGATATAGAGACCGACGGCATAGTTATCTGCTATACCTCAGTTTACGGAAATACTAAAAAAGCTGTCGAAGCACTTGCACAGAAACTGCGTGAAAAGGGCTGCCCCGAAGTAGTCGTCAACGACCTTGCAAGATGCGATATGGCAAAAGCAGTCGCAGATGCTTTCAGATACGGCAAACTCGTGCTTGCAACAACTACCTATAACGCAGAGATCTACCCGTTCATGCGTGAATTCATCGACCACCTCACCGAGCGTGGCTTCAAGAACAGAACAGTCGCATTTGTCGAGAACGGAACATGGGCACCGCTTGCCGCAAAGATAATGAAGGATAAGCTCGCAGGCTGTAAGAACCTTACCTTTGCAGAGCCTGTCGTTAAGATCAAGTCCGCTATGAACTCCGAGAACAAGGAGCAGATAGATAAGCTGTCTGACGAGCTTTGCAGAGACTATATCGCCCGTTCCGCAGGAAACGCCAACAAGAGCGATATGACTGCTCTGTACCGCATCGGCTACGGTCTGTATGTAGTTACCTCCAATGACGGAAAGCACGATAACGGCCTTATCGTAAATACCGTTGCACAGGTGTCTGACAATCCCAACAGGATTTCCGTAACTATTAATAAGGCAAACTATTCTCACCATGTCATCAAGCAGACAGGCGTTCTTAACGTCAACTGCCTCAGCATCGATGCTCCGTTCAGAGTTTTTGAGCATTTCGGATTCCAGAGCGGAAGAAATGTCGATAAGTTCGAGGGAATCACAACCACAAAGTCCGATAACGGACTCGTTATCCTCCCTGAGTATATCAACGCCGTTATGTCCCTTAAAGTCGAGGATTATGTTGACCTCGGCTCGCACGGAATGTTCATCTGCTCGATAACCGAAGCAAGAGTAATGAGCGACAGGGAAACGATGACCTATACCTACTATCAGAACAACGTCAAGCCAAAGCCTCAGACCGAGGGCAAAAAGGGCTGGGTCTGCAAGATCTGCGGCTATATCTACGAAGGCGATGAGCTTCCCGAAGATTTCATCTGTCCGCTGTGCAAACACGGCGCTGCCGACTTTGAACCGATAACTTAGCTTATAGTTGGGGGAACTCTTTTAGAGAAGAGTTCCCCCAAAACCCTTCAGAAACCTTTTAATGAAAATCAGGGATATGGGAATATATTCCCATATCCCTGATTTTGACTGAGAGCCCTAAAGAAGTGCGGAGATACTACCTAAGAGAATACCCCAAGTATAATATAACCCTCTTGGTTCAGAACCAAGAGGGCGTTTTGTTATATATCACATCTCTTTGATAAGGTCGTTCATCGTGTACATACCTGCGCTCTTTCCGGCAAGGAAGCACGCAGCGTTTACAGAACCAACTGCAAATACCTGCTTTGAGTGTGCCTCGTGCTTGAGGGTTATGACCTCGTCGCGACCCGCAAAGATTATCTCGTGAGTGCCGACGATAGTGCCGCCTCTGATAGCGTGCATACCTATCTCAGTCTTTGTCCTCTTAGCTCTTACCGAGTGCCTGTCATAAACATAGGTGTACTTGTTGTCAAGCTCCTCGTTGATAGCGTTTGCAAGCATAATAGCCGTACCGCTTGGTGCGTCGATCTTCTGGTTGTGGTGCTGTTCAACTATCTCGATGTCGAACTGTCCGCCGAGGATAGCAGTCGCCTTTTTAGCCAGATCAGTCAGCAGGTTGATGCCGAGAGACATATTGAACGTAAAGAAAACAGGTATCTGCTGAGCAGCCTTGTTTATCTTTTCAATTTCTTCTTTTGAGTAACCTGTTGTTCCGATAACGAGCGCAACAGCGTTCATCTGGCAGTAGCCGAGCAGACCGTCAAGGCTCGCAGGGTTTGAAAAGTCGATGATAACATCAGGCTTTTCAGTCATTTCAGACGGCTCTCTGACAATTTCAAAGTCAGCATACTTGTCTCCGAACTTGTCGATACCGTAAATTGTCTTGCAGTCGTCTCTCGAAGCGATGACATCAGCGATGAAATGTCCCATTTTACCGCTTGCACCGCAGATAGCTATGTTAGTCATTATTATCATTCCTTTGCATTTTATTATTAAGTAGTTCCTAAACTAAATCAGAATTTAGCGGAGCAAACCTGTCGAATAATTGAGGGAAACCCTTTTGAAAAAGGGTTATCCCTCAA
>CAMZIK010000003.1 GCA_947307175.1 uncultured Clostridia bacterium | reverse complement strand
CGCTTATCGGCTACACTGCCGATAAGGATACCGAGCAGATCGTCGAGAAGATGCACGAGATCAAAGAGAATAACGAGCTTGGCTACCTTTCCGACACTATTGCTGATTTTGCTATAGATATTGACCGCTCTCACAAGGAAAATCTGCGCATAGCTGTAGAGCGTGAGCGGGCGGAAGCGGAGCGTGAACGAGCCGAAAAAGAGCTTTACGAAGCAAAGGTCGCTGTCATGACCTCGCAGATACAGCCGCACTTTATGTACAATGCGCTGACATCTATCGCAATGATGTGCCAGATAGATCCCGAGACCGCACAGGAAGCGACAGTAACGTTCGCAAAATACCTGCGAGGAAATATGGATTCGCTCAAACAGACTAAGCCTGTGCCTTTCGAGACAGAGCTTGAACATCTGAAAAAATACCTGTATATCGAAAAGCTGCGTTTCGGCAAAAAGCTGAATGTCGAGTATGATATCAAGGCAACGGATTTCTGCATACCAATGCTGTCTGTCCAGCCGCTTGTCGAAAATGCCGTCAAGCACGGCGTCGGCATGAAGAAAAAAGGCGGCACAGTCACCATTTCGACAAGAGAGACCGACAGCGCCTTTGAGGTCATAATCTCCGATAACGGTGTCGGTTTTGACACGAGCGCACCGAAAGCCGACGACGGACGTTCGCACGTCGGAATGGAAAACACCCGCAGCCGTCTGAAACAGATGTGCGGCGGCGAGATAACCATACAAAGCACGGTCGGCGAGGGCACGACCGCAACGATAACTCTGCCAAAGGAGGAACAGCATAATGAGGATACTGTGTCTTGATGATGAAGAGCTGGCATTGCAGATGCTGGAGATGTGCGTAAAGAAAGCAAAGCCTGAGGCTGAGGTCTGGTCGTTCGACGATCAGGAGGCGCTGCTGTTGGACGCTGAGGAGTCGGGCTGCGATGTGGCATTTCTGGATATTCACATGAGAGGCATGAACGGCGTTGAAGTTGCCAAGCGCCTGAAGGACATAAACCCCAAAATGAATATTATTTTCGTGACGGGCTTTTCCGAATACAAGGGCGATGCTATGGATATGAAAGCCAGTGGATATATTATGAAGCCTGTGACTGTTGAGGAGGTAAAGGAGGAGCTTGAGAACCTGCGCTTCCAGATAGCCATGAAGCCAAAGAGCGATGCGCTTTTGCGTGTTCAGTGTTTCGGCAATTTCGATGTCCTCACACCGAGCGGAGAGCATGTCCGCTTTGAGCGCAGCAAAGCCAAAGAGGTCTTTGCCTATCTTGTCCACCGCCACGGCAGCTCGTGTACCACGAGAGACATCTTCTCCGTGATATTCGAGGACGAGCCGTATGACAGCAAGCTGCAGAACCTCTTGCAGACCTACATCTACTCGATGATAAAAAGCCTGAAAGCTGTCGGCGCAGAGGCGGCCGTCGTGCGCAGCTATAACGCTATCGCCGTCAACCCCGATGTGCTCGACTGCGATTACTACCGCTTTAAAGAGCTTGACGCAGGCGCAGTCAACTCCTATGAGTGTGAGTATATGAGCCAGTATTCGTGGGCAGACTTCCTCTATTTCGATTGGTAAAAAACTTTTGCAGCCTTGTCTGTGCATTTGTGTGCAGACAAGGCTTTTTCCTTGCAAAACAAAAAACAACATCTTTGAATGATCTCAAAGTGTGCTGTTCCCCGATGACGTTTACTATAATGAGCGTTATGCCTGCCGAGCTGTGCGGCCTTTGCTTAGAATAAAGCTTCAGCAATTACCACAACAAGTGTTACGGCACCGAATCCTGCGATAACTCCAAGTAAAATCATTGCATTTTCTCCTTTCTCTTTCTGCGATATCAATTTAACAGCTCCGTGCTGTCAGTGAAGAGCGAATATTACGATCGGCGTTCCGAATAATATTGTGAAAAGTCCCATGGTGATCAATAATGATGTCATGTTATGTGGTCCGGTTCAGATGTAAAGAAAGTTGCTGAGGTGTACGAGTTTTATGCTGCATACAAGAGTGCTCAGAACAAAACCATTTCAGCTAATTCATATACTTTTTCGGATCGTGTACACGCAGGAGATGATGATGGATATAATAAACATAATCCAAACACATCCGGAGATCCTCATTATGGGTGGAATATAGGATCTTTTGTGATTAGTGGATTTACTGGAAAAACAGAAGAAAACGGGATTCCGGTATTTATTAAAAACGCAGGGCACGATGATAAACCTGGAGACAATATAGAATTATGGTTTAAACTTGAACAAAAGGATCTGAAAAAGCTTAACGGTGATTCTGATTTATACTTGGTTGAAGATACGAACGGCTATGATGAGTATTTTGAGTATGAAAAAACTAATCTCAAACATGGTGCCTTATTTATCAGGCAAACTGATAACACAAACACAAAATCAAAAGTTATTGCATATACTGATTTCCTTGCTGCACTTTGCTCGCCTGCAGCAAATACAAAAATAGGTCTGTTTGAGGAAGGTGATTATGAGGTTGCACTTGATTATCAGGTAAATAAAAAAGGTATATTTGATGATGAAAATGATTACTGTATACTGTAAAAAAATCGGAGCGACTTTTTAAGCCGCTCCAGCAATAACGTTTTTTATCACAGTTTTTGAATTTACAGAGATTTTTTCGCAGAGCCGAGCTTCAAGCTCACTTATCTCCTACTTATGGAGGAAATATACCTATAACGGTTTATTAAACATATTCCTGTATGATACTATCAAAAGCCGATGCCTACTGATTTCAGTAAGCATCGGCTTTGTTCGTCCTATTCGGTTATTCTGATTTTTTCGATAAGAGTGTACCGCTGAAGGTGTCCTTTTTTCTTTCATAACTCCATAATCAGCTTGCCTTTGTAACAGTCTGCTTGATCCTGTTGTCAGCAACGCCATGCTTAACTCTATCTTCAACCTCAGCTCTCTTTGCATTGTTGAATCTGTCCAGAGTACCTACAAGATAACCAGTGATCCTTCTAATTCTCTGGAACGGAACATCTGCAAAATGATAGTCAACATCAACGAAATCGCCGTCAAGCTTCAGATCAATAGACTCGATAGTCTTTTCAGGGTAAAGCTCATGCGCTCTGTTTATATATGCATTGATCTCTGCCTGTGAAAGCTTACCGTTTATTACATTAACACTAACCATTTTAAACAACCTCTCTCCAAAATTCTCAGTACATTTTGTGAATGTACATCTATAATAACACAAGATGTAGTATTTGTCAAGCAAAGATTGTGTAAATGTTGCACAAAAATGAACGGCATTTTTTGACGAATCAAGCATAATCCTTATCCACATTGATGACGCAGAAAAAAGCTTTGTCTAATTTGCAGACCTTTTCGGAGATGGCTTCACGCACCTCGGCATCGGTCATTTTGAGTCCGAACGGCACAACAACGTCGAAAATAAGGTTGTCTCTGTCTTTTCCGTCGGTCATTCTGAAATCGTGGATAGACATTCTGCTGTCAATACTTTTAACTATTTCTGCCACCTGTGCTTTTATCGCCATAGTCTTTTGGTCGTTCACCGCAACGGGATCCATATGTATGGTAACAAGGCAATTATACTTTTTCTTGAGCTGATCTTCGATCATGTCGATAAGCTCATGTGCAGCGTTGAAATCCATTTCCATAGGAACTTCGGCGTGCATTGAGATTATAAGGTTGCCTACGCCGTAATCGTGAACTATCATATCGTGCGTTCCGACAATGTCGGGATACTTTTCAACGGTGGCGGTTATCTCGTCAACGAACTCCTTTTCGGGCTTTGTTCCGAGCAGCGGAGTAAGGCTGTCCCTGAATGTGTTCACGCCGCTGTAAAGGATAAACAGGGCAACGGCAAGACCGATATAGCTGTCTATGTTCACATCTGCAAAGTAGAAAACGAGCATTGCAACGATAACAGCAGAGGTTGAGATGCAGTCAGACAGCGAATCTACGGCTGTGGCTCTCATCGAGGTGGAATTTATCTTCTTGCCCAGAGAATGATTGAAAAGCGCCATCCACAGCTTTACCAGCACAGATGTGATCAGTATCCCAAGTGTCAGCCATGAGAACTTTATATCTTCTGGGGTGATTATCTTTGTCACGGAGCTTTTTGCAAGCTCAAAGCCCATGAGAAGTATCACGAAAGAGATGACAAGACCCGAAACATATTCCATTCTGCCGTGACCGAAGGGGTGTTCCTCATCTGCGGGCTGGGCAGCTATTTTGAACCCAACGAGCGACATCACTGACGAACCTGCATCGGAGAGGTTGTTGAAAGCGTCAGCCGTTACGGAGATAGCGCCTGATACGAGTCCTGCGATGAATTTGCCTGTAAAGAGCAGCACGTTGAGAACTATGCCCGTTACCGAGCCGAGATAGCCGTAGCGTGTGCGCACAGCAGGGTCTTTGACGTTCTCGCTGTCCTTTATGAAAAGTTTTATGAGGAGTTTGGTCATAATTATCAGCTCACTTTTTCAGAAGTTATAGATAATAGGTAAGAAGTAAGAGATATGGCGGAAGACGTGGCTCGTCGTTTGATTTCTTGCCTTTTGCTTTTTGTATATGACTTTTATCGGGGGCTTTCCGATCGCCCCCCGCACTGTTCGCAAGCGAACAGTTTACCCCTTCGGGTGCAAAAATAAAAGATAGTTCAGTAGTTGGTAACGAGCAGAGGCAGTAAACTAATTTCTTGCCTCTTGCTTCTGCTTACTTGCTTCTGGAATGTATAGTCCTATTGCGTATTTAGTACAAAGCCTTTTGAATATCCTGCCGAACGGTTCCATGAAAAGTGCGGTGAACACGACATTTGAGACTGCATAGCTGACGGTTACCCACGCAGCAGAGCTTATCAGCACGAGGTAGCGTGAAAGCACGACCTTTCCGTCCATCCAGAGACAGCTGTAAATATCCATCAGCAGAGAGAAGAAAACGCCGATGACTGCGCTGTACAAAAGCAGCAGAATGCGGTTATTTGACAGCCACCTGCCAAGCATCCCAGCAAAGTAGCCTGTTAGCCCCCAGGCAAGCATCTGAAACGGTGTCCAGCTGCCCTGACCGAAATAAAAATTGGAGACAAGCGCTGTGAAAGCACCGACCATAAAGCCTGTTTCCCTGCCGAAATAGACAGCGGTAAGAATGATTATCGCAGAGCAGGGTTTGAGCGATGGCAGGAAAGCGAAAACTATCCTTCCAAGCACCGACATGGCGCTCATCAGCGCTATTATAACAAGCTCCCACGCAGGCGAGCTTTTCTTTTCGTAGACGTAAAAGTAGCCTGCGAGCATCACAAGGACGACTCCTGTGCAGACGAAGCTGACAGAGCGCTCCCTGAAAAACACTATTCCTGCTACGCATAACGCAGGGATACAAAGCAGAAAGATGCAAAGGCTGACTATCCTGACCTTCATCGCTTGTCACCGCCGTTTACTGCCGCTTCAAGCTCATCTGCGGTCATCACGCCCGGGAAGACGCTTCTTGCGATCCTGCTCGCATCGGTGGTGTAGAATCTGTTTTTGGAGAAGAATTCACGGGTGCTTGCAGAACTGAGTATCTTTCCGTCAAAGAAGAGACCGCAGCTGTCGGCATACTGCGCCGCAAATTCAAGGTCGTGGGTCGCAAGGATTATAGTTTTGCCCTGCTGTGAAAGGCTTTTCAGCATTTCTCCGAGGATTTTCTTTGCCTGTGGGTCGAGAGCTTTGCTCGGTTCATCGAGGAAAAGCATCTCGGGCCTTGTCAGCAGGAGCTTTACCATAGCGCATTTTTGTATCTCTCCGCCTGAAAGGTCGAAAGGGTGCATATCAAGAAGATGTGTCACGCCGAACTGCTCGCAGAGGCTTTCATATCCGTCTTTTGCGTCCATAGCCTTGCAGGTCTTTTCAAGCTCCTGCCTTACGGTCTGGCTGATGAACAGGTCGTAGGGGTCCTGGGGCATATAGGCGATGTTTTCACGGTAAAGGGAATTTCCCTTATAGGAGCGAATGTTTTTGCCAAAGATGCTTATCTTGCCCTGCCAAGGTCTGAAGATGCCGCACAGGAGTTTTAGCATGGTGGTCTTTCCGCAGCCGTTAGAGCCGACTGCGGCAAAGATCTCGCCTTTGCGGACATCGAGGTCAAGGCAGTCAGCAACGTCCCTGCCAGCTTTTGAATACCTGAAATATACGTTCCGAGCCTGAAGCACAGGCTTTTCTTTTTGTTTTGGGGTAGTATCTGCGTAAGCTTTTTGCTGCGGAGCAAAGGTCTGTTCAATGATGTTTTTTGCATCTCTGACGGTGAAAACGGTTTTTCCAAGTCCAAGCACCGACTTTGTGCAGGCAGGTATATAGCCGCAAAGCTGAGGGTCTTGCGCTGCGGCTCTCACAAAGCTCTGCTTATCCTCAAAGCAGGTAGCTTTTCCGTCTTTCAGCACTACCACCTTATCGCAGAATTCAAAGACTTCCCGTGGGTCGTGTTCGGCGATGATGATAGTTGTTCCAAGCTCGCTGTTGAGCCTTTTCAGCACGGAAAAGAGTTTGCTTGTTCCGATAGGGTCAAGCTGTGCGGCAGGCTCATCGAGCATTAGTATCTCAGGAGCCTGCACAACGGCGGCGCAAAGACTGCAAAGCTGCTTCTGACCGCCTGAAAGCTCATCTATCTGTTTGGAGTAGATGTCCTCTATACCGAAATATGCGGCCATTTCGCCGACTCTGCCGAGTATTTCGGCATTGTCAGCGCCGAGGCTTTCAAGCCCGAAGGCAAGCTCTGAACTGACCTTATGGGTTACGGTCTGGGTGTCGGGGTTCTGGGTGACGCAGGCGATAGTCTGTGTGCTTTCAAGCAGCGAAAGCTCGCTCTGATCCCTGCCGTTTATCTTTATCTCTCCCGAAAGCGTTCCCGCAGGAGCTATCTCTTTTTTCAGAAGCCTTAAAAGCGTGGATTTTCCGCTGCCTGTCTGTCCGAGAACAAGAACTGTCTGAGAGGGAGACACGCTGAAAGAGACACCTCTGAGCGTATCATCAGAGCTGCCGTTATATCTGAAATTCAAGTCTTTGCAGGACAGTATCTCCATAACGTTTTCTCCTTGACGATAAAGAATAAGGGCGAGATGCAAAGCAGCAGGTAGCTTCCCACGCCAAACGGATCGAAGCCGTTCGGGGAGAGCCTCGGATAGTACCAGTAGTCGAGTCTGCCCTTGCCGATGAACACGAAGCAGACGATACACAGCGCCAGCGAAAAGGCTATCGCTGCGGCATCGCTTTTCCGAAAGCGCCTTCTTTGTGCGTGGGTGCGGTCTTTAAGCCCGTAGCCTCTTGCTTTCATGGACATTGAGATGTCCATTACTCTTTCGGCTTCATATGCAAGGCAGGCTATGAACAGCACGGCGCTTCTGTGCAGGCTTTTTCTGCGTGATGCGCCTGATGCGTACTGCGCATGGAGCAGTTCGGTATATTTTCTGCGCAGTTTCGGGATAAATCCAAGTATCATAGATATAACAAGTGCGGTCTTCGGCAATCTTTTGCCAAAAACCGCAAGTATATCGTCCTGAGTTACTATCGCATTGAAAACAGAGAACCAGATCAGCAGGCTTGCTATCGAGCAGCCCAGACTAAGCCCGTAAAGCAGTGCTTCGAGCGTATACGGGTCTTTGCCGATATAAAACAGGTCTGTAAGTCCTCTGTGTACGAATAATGGGTTCGTAGCGCCCATTACCGCTATGACTGCAAGGCTCAGCGCAAGCAGTTTCAGCGCTTTTGCTTTCTTTATGCACAAAAGCAGCACAACACCGCCGAGCAGTGCGCAAGCCTGAAGATACGGATTTGCCGTAAATACACAAATGCTCATGACGCACAGGAAGTACGTCATGGGCACGATAGGGTCAAATGTTCTGAAATAGCACATTATGCAGCAGCCTGAGTGGTAGCCTGAGGATCAGCCTCGGTCTGTGCCTGAGTTGTGGTCTCGGTTGTCGTCTGTGTTGCGTAATACTTGTTATAGTCGCAGAGGTAGAAGAACTCGACCTGATCGCCCTTCTGGAGCTTGATCTGGTCTGCGCTTAACTCAGCGTCCTTGCCGTTTACTCTGTAGATCCAGCCTGAAGCCTGTCCGCATGAGCCTGCTACTATGTGGTTGATGCCCTCAATATACATACCGTATTCGGTGGTCTTGGAATCTATCTTGATATTATTTTCCTCTGCAGCCTTTGTGAGCAGGTCATAAACGGTCTGACCTTCTGTGAACTCATAGCTCTTTGCGTCGATGATCTTTCCGCTCTGAGGAACGAATTCCTCACTCTGAAGTCCCTTTTCGAGAGAATCGTAGTTTTCGAGAATCTCGGAAACATTGATAGTGATGGATGCTTCGTTCTTTGCATCGGGTTCAGATGAGCTTTCAGCCTCTGAACTTGACTCAGGCAATGAAGAACCGTCGGTAGTCGAGCTTTCCTCAGCCTGTGAGCTTGACTCAGCAGCGGAAGAAGACTCAGCTACTGATGAGGATTCTGCCGAACTTGAGCTTGAGCTTGAAGCCTTTGAAGATGATGACTCAGACTTTGAGCTGGAATCGCCGCATGATGCAAGACAAGCAACACAAAGCACGGCTGCTGCCAGCATTGATAAAAACTTTTTCATTTTACATTTCTCCTTTTGATTTATTGTCATAATTATACCACTTTGATTTGATTTGTTCAATATTACAAAAGGACGGAAAAACAGCTGTATTTGCGTACTTTTTAGTTAATTTGACTATCATATGCATAAATTCTATCGCAGACCATAGCTTTTTGCAATATCACTTTTATGCTGTTTTTGCAGCAGAAAATAAAAGCGCCCCCAGCGAGTTTTATTTCTGAGGGCGCAATTAAAAGGGAAAATATGGGGGAAGCGTTGTTTCAGCAAGCCACGAGTGACTTGTACTTGAGGCATATCTTGTCGGTTATAAGGGCGATGAATTCGCTGTTTGTGGGTTTTCCCTTGCCGACGTTTATGGTATAGCCGAAAAAGCTGTTGAGGGTATCTACATCGCCTCTGTCCCAGGCTATCTCGATAGCGTGGCGGATAGCTCTTTCGACTCTTGAAGGCGTAGTTGAGAATTTCTTTGCAACGGAGGGATAGAGCAGCTTTGTGACGCTTTCGAGCATCTCCTTGTCGCCGACGCAGGAGATTATAGCCTCACGCAGATAGTGGTAGCCCTTGATATGCGCTGGAACGCCTATCTGGTGGATAATATCGGTGACGATTATTTCAAGGTTGGGGCTGCCTTTTTTATGTATCAAGGGAGCATCCGAGCTGATGTCGGTATCAATATCGAGCATCGCCTTTATCCTGTCGCCGAGCATCTTGACATCAAACGGCTTTAACATAAAGTATGATGCGCCTGCGTTCATGACCTGACTTTCGATGAAGGAGTTCTCGTATGCGCTGGTTACAATGAAAAGCGGCTTTTTGTAGCCTGAGGACATTACTTTCTTTATAAGCTCGATAGCGTCCAGATTCGGCATGACGGCATCTATCATAACTACGTCGGGAAGCTCGTTCTTTATTGCGTCGTATATCACCATGCCGTCTTTTTGTCTTGTTATTACGAAAAATCCCATCGCTCTGAGGGAAGAAGCGCAGAACACTCCGTACTGTGCAGAATCGTCGCCGATAAGTATTTTGATCTTGTTTGTCATGATTATTCCTCCTGATGATAAGTAAATAGTAGATGTTTTATGTTGTTTATACTTTGTTCTGTACAGAGCTCTATATGTTTTCCACAATCAAAAGCATATCACAAAAGCATTTCAAATGCAATAGTTTTTTGGATAAATCGTCACAAAAATAACGACATTTTACAGCATATTGAACAGTAGATTTGCATATAATATTTCTAATCGCAATATTTTTACGTTTAAAAGCGTTTTTCGACACCGTGTCTGCGACAGTTTCGGAAAAGTGGGTGTCGCAGGCAGGAAAAAAATGTCGAAATGGTGCGGAAATACGTGAAAAAGCAAGCTTTTCAGCTTGCCTTCTCCATTTTGTGAGGGATCTGTCCGCACTGCTCATACATTCTGTCTGCAAAGACTGCGAAGCCGCACTTTGGGTCATCGACGATAACATGGGTCACAGCGCCGACGAGCCTGCCGCTTTGGATTATCGGAGAGCCGCTCATGCCTTGCAGTATGCCGCCTGTTTTGTCGATAAGCTCTTTGTCTGTGACCTCGATGTCAAAATCGTGGCTGCCTGTTCCTGTAAGGTCGATATTTGAGATCTTTATCTTATACTTTTTGGGTCCTGAGTTGTCGATCGAGGTATAGATCTCTGCTTCGCCGTTTTGTATCTCCTGTCTGAATCCCAGCGGTATCTCGTCGCTGCTCACTTCGGGAGGAGAATAGAGTTCTCCGAATACGCCGCAGCTTGTGTTCATAAGGACTGTGCCCGTGTTTGAGGAATTTACAAAATCACCGCTGAGCCAGCCGGGCGAGCCTTTCTTTGACTTTTTGTAGTCTGAAAGCTTTATCTTGCCTGTTTTGCCTTTTGAAAGAGGCAGGGGAGTCTGTATCTCCGCATCGCAGATAGGGTGACCAAGACCGCCGAAAAGCCCGGTTTTGCTGTCATAGAAGGTCATTGTTCCTATGCCTGCTGATGAATCCCTTACCCACATTCCTGCCTTGTATTCGCCGTTTATCGAGTCAGGTTCAAGCTCGGTGCTTATCTCGTTGCCGTCACGGATAAGCTTTACTGTGCAGCTTTTTCCGCCGCTTTGGGAGATCACTTCTCCTACGTCTTCATTTGAGCAGACGGTTTTGCCGTCTATCGACATGATGATGTCGCCTTTTCTGATACCGCTTTGCTTTGCGGCGCATTTTCCGCAGTTTTCCTGCAAGCCCACGACAAGAACGCCGTTTGTTATCAGCTTTACTCCGAAAGGCGTTCCGCAGGGAACGAGCATAGGTCTTTCTGTTTTTTCTGTCGTTACATCCTTGATAGGCACTGTTCCGAACAGCATGAGTGTGCTTTTTGAGGTCTGCTTTGCGTATGACGCTGCTGCTATGTCTCTTTCACATGGCTTGGCAGAAACGGGGAAAAGCGTGCTTACTGCAAAGTCGTCCTGCTGGGATACGGTGAACCTGTCGGGCAGCGCAAATGCGTAGAATCCTGCTATCATAAGCACGATAAGCCCTGCTGCAAGAAAAACAGCTGCGCATTTTCTGAAAAAATCACACATAATAATAGATAGCTCCTTTCAAATTTTTTTCGATGCTTGTCCTTATTGTTCACAAGGCATTATCTTTAATTCAAGGCAATTGAAGCATTATATCCCTTGGTTTTTATGGGATAAAATGCTTTGATGCGGTATATGGCGGTTGATTAATCATCTGGGATATGCTATAATCAGATACAGGATAATTTTAATATATCGGTGAGGGCTTTTATGTCAAAACAGGACAGACGTTCCAATGCTTTTTCCAAAAAAGGAAAAGAAACGCTTTATGTGCGGATAATAAAATATCTGATGCTGGCGCTGTATACCTATGGAGCTGTTTTCTGGGGAAGCACGGCGCTGCTTTCGCTGCTCAAGGGCGCATATGCGGATTTTTCACCGCCTGTATGGGTGGGCGTGTGCATGGGCGTGGGTGAAGCACTGCTGATAGGCGCTATGGTGCTGGCTGCTTTCAGAAGATACATATTCTGCTTGCTTTCAAGCGCTGTCGGTGCAGCCTGCTTTCTTGCGGCATCGGGCTGGTTTGTGAAAACAGCAAGGCACGAGATAGAAAACAGAGTCGTTCCGAACGATCTGCTCGATCTGGACAAGAGGTATATGTACAGGGCGCTGCCCGTGCTTGCGGGAGCTGTGCTTTCGCTCGTTCTTGCGGTCATATGCGCTGCCGGATATGTCAGAAAAAAGAAAAAAGAACGGGCCGAAAAAGAAAGCAGACCTGTAAAAAGCATAACAGATGATGATTAACAGCGTTGTTTTTTGGACAGCGCTGTGATTTTATGCTCAATTTATATTGACTTTAGGCGGTTTGTGTGATATAATGTCTTCGTATGTTGAATTTTGTCGCAAAAGCGATCGTTATTATATAAAAGGGAGTTTTGAAATTGATATTTGCCGATCTGTTTTTCATCTATTTCTTTATGCCCCTGTGCCTTGCGCTGTATTTTTTAACCAAAAAGACAGTGTACAGAAACAGAGTGCTGATAGGTTTCTCGCTGGTGTTCTACGCCTGGGGCGAGCCTGTGTGGGTATTTATCCTGCTGCTCTCATCGGTGCTGAACTACTTTGCGGCACTTGCGATAGCAAAGGCGAAGCAGGATTCAAAGGCAAAGCTGCTGATGGCGCTGGTGACGATATGGGATCTGGGCGTGCTGTTCTGCTTCAAGTATATAGGATTCTTTGTAATCAACTTCAACAGCTGGTTCGGACTGAGCATACCAGTTCCGAAGATCACGCTGCCTATCGGTATTTCGTTCTACACGTTCCAGACGCTTTCTTATGTAATTGACGTTTACCGTGGAAAAGTGCCTGTACAGAAGACTTACTCAAAACTCCTGCTGTACATCTCGCTGTTCCCTCAGCTCGTTGCAGGTCCTATCGTAAGATACTCGACTATCGCTGATGAGATAGACAGAAGAAAGATCAGCCTCAAGGACATTTCAGACGGTGTTTCAAGGATCATTCTCGGACTCGGAAAGAAAGTTATCATCGCAAACAGCATCAGCACGATAGTTACCTCGCTTTTCGGCGAGATGAAAGACGGCTATGAGGCTATGGGCAACGTTACGGTGCTGGGTACATGGTACGGCGCTGTTCTCGTAGGACTGTGGTATTACTACGATTTCTCGGGCTATTCGGATATGGCTATCGGTATGGGACGCATTTTCGGTTTCCATTTTGACGAGAACTTCAAGTATCCTTATATATGCACATCTATTACAGAGTTCTGGAGACGCTGGCACATCTCGCTTTCTACATGGTTCAGGGATTATGTTTATATCCCTCTGGGCGGAAACAGAAAGGGCAAGACAAGACAGTGCATCAATATTATGATCGTGTGGTCGCTGACATGTTTCTGGCACGGCGCAAGCTGGAACTTTATGATATGGGGCGCTTATTTCGGTGCACTGCTGCTAGTTGAAAAGCTGTTCCTGCTCAAAAAGCTCGAAAGGACAAACAGCTTTGTTCAGCACCTTTATGCAGTTATTCTGGTCGCTATCGGCTGGGGAATATTCTACTTTGAGGAGTTCGGCAGCCTCGGAAAGTTTTTCAAGTCGCTGGTCGGCTTCGCTCCGGGCGGATTCACGGACGTTTCGACAAACAGCCTCTTTACACAGAACATCTGGCTGTTCATCGCTGCCTGCGCTCTTAGCACACCGCTTATCCCGAAGATAAAGAAAGCTATCTGCACGAGCAAAAGCTCGGCAAAGGCATTCGGTACTTTTGGCGTACTGTGCAATCTTGCGATACTGCTTATCAGCAGTATGCTTCTGGTAAACACCACAAACAACCCATTCTTGTATTTCAAATTCTGACAGGAGGTAAAAAGCTATGGACGACAACAGATACAGCGGCGAAAGACCAAGACGACCTGCTCCGCAGAGAAGACCTATGCAGAGTTCACGCACAAGACCTCCTATGCGCCGCAGACCTTCACCTGAGGATCGCATGAGTGCGGCAAGGAGATATGACAGAGAAGACGAGGCAAGACCTGTAAGAAGATACAGCAGGGAAGATGAGGAAAGACCTGTAAGGAGAAGAAGACCACCCGAAAAACAGGAGCAGAATGCTGCTGTAAGTGAGGGCGAGAGCGTTCAGGTAATGAATATAATCGTTTGTCTGGGCGCAATATTCCTTATTGCGATAGTGCTTCTTGTAATGACGATAATGGGCAAGCGTGAAAAGGAAAGCCCTTCGGAAAACCGTAAACTCGCAGAATTCCCGAAATTCTCGTTCTCATCGCTGTTCGAGGGAGATTTCACCAAAGGTATCTCAACGTATTTCACAGATACGATACCGGGCAGAGAGTCTATAAAGCGCTTCAATTCGTCATTTACCGAGTGTTTCGGCTTCTCGGTGGGCGATGTAAAGATAAACAGCTCGCTCAAGAAGGTCGAGCAGGAAAAGTTCGACGATAAGGGTGTTACGACCACAAAGGTAAGCATCAACACTGCTCCTGCAACGACTACTACCGCTTCGGAAACGACCAAGGAAGGACAGGAGACTGACAAGACTACCACTACCACTACAAAGTCGAATCAGAAAAAAGAAGAGATAGTTGAGATACCTGAAAACACAAATGAGGGTAAACTGCTCGGAAGCGTTATAGTTTACGGTTCGGGCAAGGAAACAAGAGGTCTGGTAATGTCCTATGTCAACTTTGATCTCGGAAAACAGTTTGCTGATGCGGTGAACAAGTGGAAGGAAGACCTCGGCGACAGCGTGAACGTGTATGCGATGCCTGACCCGCTTTCAAGTGCATTCTATATGCCAAGCAATATGAAAAATATGGGTACGGATCAGGACGAGAATATCAAGAACATCGTGGGCAATCTGAAGAACGTTGTCGGCATCAACTGCGTAAATGAGCTTGCAAAGCATATGAATGAGGACATTTACGCAAGAACAGACCACCACTGGCTGCCGCTGGGCGCATATTACGCTACAAAGGTGTTTGCAGAGTCTGCACAGGTGGATTATCCTGAGCTTGACCAGTACACCAAGCTGACAAAGGAAGGCTTCCTCGGTACGCTGTACACATATTCAAACTACGATCAGGGTATTCAGAACAACCCCGATACCTTTGTATATTACAAGGCAAAGAACATCGATCAGGTTTCCTGCACATACTATGACACAAGCTTCAATAAGATGGCGACACCTTACGGCACTGACAAGAGCGGACTTTTCTACGATTCTATGGAGGGAAGCAACTGCTATCTGTCATTCCTCGGAAGCGATGCGCAGATAGTTGAGATCAACACTCCGTGCAAGAACAACCGTGTACTCGTTGTATACAAGAACAGCTACGGAAATGCGATGATACCGTTCCTTACAAACAGCTTCTCAAAGATATATGTGTGCGATTACAGATATTTTGACATCAACGGTGTGGATTTCTGCAAGAAGGTCGGCTGTACAGATCTGCTGTTCACAGGCGCTATCTCGCTGATATGCTCTGATGTCGGAATAAGCAGCATAAACAATATCAGAGTGCAGTAAGAAAAGGGGAAAGCATTAAAATGAAAAGAACAAAGCTAATGGCTGCTGTGCTTGCGGCTGTACTGACTCTGAGCATGGCAGGCTGTGGAAACGAAGTCAGCGATTCGGATTCGTCAAGAGCTGCAAAGGATACGACTGCTTCTGCATCTTCGCAGGAAGACAGCTCTGAGGCTCAAAGCTCGGCATCTGAAAAGGAGACTGACTCGTCGGTATCGGAAAGCGAAACAACAACTACAACGACGTCAAAAGCTTCTGATTCGAGCGAAACGACTACGACAGCTTCGGAAAGCTCCTCTCAGTCAGGAACTGAAAAGACTACTACGACTACCAAGCAGGCTTCTGCGACGACCACAAAGGCGCAGACGGCTCCTCAGACGACTACAACAACTGCTGCGACAAAGGCTACGACTCCTGCGGCTAATGGAAAAGAGACGTTTTCTGTTCCGCAGTCAGGTCAGTGGATAGGCGGCGTAGTCGTGTGCGACAGGAATCTTGGTCCGAAGATAAGGGGACTTATCTCCTTTGGCGGAAATGAGAGCCTGGCACAGTATTTCTGCTCGATGGTAAACGATATGAAGAAGATGGTCGGCAGCGGAGTGAATGTCTACACTATGGGTGCGCCGGTTTCTTCGGCGTTCTATACGCCAAAGGGCATGACAGGCGTTACGACCGATCAGCACAAGGCTATCACAGACCTTAACAAGTTCCTGCGCAGCGATGTAAAGAACGTTGATACCTACGCTGCACTTGCACCGCACACGAGCGAATATATCTATTTCCGCACAGATCATCACTGGACAGAGCTTGCGGCTTATTATGCTGCAGAAGCGTTCGCGAAGACCGCAGGAGTGCCGTTCAAGACGCTCTCTGAAATGCAGGCAGGCGTGAAGAAGGGCTTTACAGGCTCGATGCACTATTACAGCAATTGTCAGGAGTTCCTGACGTATCCCGATACCTATTATTACTGGAAGCCCAAGAACAGCTATACCACTACCTATTATAACGGCTATTTTCAGGGCGCAAGAGCAGGCAGCCTGTTCTACGACTGGGCTACGGGCAGCAGCTGTTACCTCTCGGTACTCGGCACAGACGATACCATTGCCGAGATAAAGACTGACGTAAAGAACGGCAGAACGCTCGTGCTGTTCAAGGACAGCTACGGAAATGCGCTCGTTCCGTACTTTGTGGGCAGCTTTGAAAAGATCTATGTGCTGGATATGAGATATACTCATGTCGGTCTGAAGAACTTTTACAAGCAGGTGGGTGCGACGGATATCCTGTTCGGATCGTCCCTTTCAAGCTTCTATACAACGAGCCGTGCTGACGGCATAAGAGCATTGATGTACTGAGATTACAAAATTTAGGATATTTTCTGGGAGTTGCTGCCAGCGCAGCAGCTCCTTTTTGCCTTTCAAGGCAAAAAAATCAGCCCGAAATGTAAACTTTATTTTAACGAGGCGGAAAAACTGAAAAAAATAACTGTCTATATGCCGACGGCGCATTTAGGTAACTATTTGTGTCTATAATATTAATGTAACAATTACGAAACGAACGAAAATGTCCGAAAAAACGGCTGTTTACAGTTTTTTAGAGATAATCGGCTTGACAAAAATGCCCGAATGTATTACAATAACCATAACGCTTGTAATCAATTTGTAACTCTCAAACGTTTGCGATTACAAATAGCTAACATTTATGTTTGGAAATGCGTAAGCGTTTTCAGATAAGAAAGGGTGTGAATATTCGGGCAGCCGAACAAGAGAGATATGGCTGTCGGAATACTGTTTATGTTAAAGAAGAAAGCATCATGGAAACTTGCATCGGGTTGTCTCGCTGCTGCGATCGCACTTTCAGCTTCAATAGTTTTTGCGATCGACGCAAATGAAATAACCGCTGCTGAGACAGAACAGACTACTACTGCGGTACAGTCTGCGTCGGAATCTCAGACGGCTGAGTACACCATGGCTAATTACGATGCATCACAGACCCAGAAGATCAGCTTCGTTGATAAGAAGACTGACAACGTGGGTATGGCGATGTACAACAGCAAGGAAGCTCCTGCAGCTACCACAACGAAAAAGTCCTCAGCAGAGCAGACGGATACGACCACTACTTCCGGCAATACTACAACTACGACTACAACGGTAAAAATGCCGTATATCTATGACGGTTATGTTCCTTCGGTATATACGACCACTACAACACCAAGGATCATTCCTACAACAACGACAACTACTACAAGAGCAACTACAACAACGACCACAAGAGCAACTACCACAACAACTCCAAGACCGGTAGTTACCACTACAACGCCTGCTCCTTCTCCGGCAACAGGCACGATCGCAGTTCCTGTAATCACTCCAGAAAGAACATACGATACCGATTATACTCATCCGTACAACAACCAGACCAGACAGATCAAGATACACTGGAATGCTGTCAGCGGTGCTAAGAAGTATATGGTATACGTTAAGAACGGCCAGTTCAGCAACTGGACAAACGTTACAACTACTCTTGCAACAGAGTGTACAGTAAGCGGTCTGAACAGAGATACGATGTATTCATTCGCAGTTCAGGCAGTAGATGCTAACAACAAGACTTCAGGTCTTTCAGCTGCTGTTAATATCAAGACAGCAAGAATGGACTATTCCGCAGCAGGCTGGCAGGCAATGTGCCGTATCGTTTACCATGAGGTAGGCGGAGCAGCAGGTTCTATGTGGGATAAGCCGATAGTTTACGTTGCTGACTGTGTCACTAACCAGTATGTTTGCGCTAAGTACACATATCAGGGCATCTGGTCTAAGTATTACAGCAGATACCCCAATATCGAGAGCGTTATCTACACAAGCGGCGGATTCCTGTCAGATGCAGGTCTCACAGCTCGTGGAGCAACATATTCAAGAGTCACCGAAAGAGTAAAGAAGGCAGTCTGGGGCGCTACCTACGGCATCACTTACTACAACGGCATTGCTAATGACTACAATATCTTCTATTGGTGCAACAGCTCAGTGGCTAAGTCTGACAGCAGGATCGCATACGGCTTCAAGATCCCTTGGGGTTATATGTACATCTGGAGACAGTACTGGGGCTAATATCAGACAATCAGAGATCGGATCTGTTCCGATCTCTTTTTTGTTGACACACAGTCAGGTGTGTGATAAAATGATAGAAAATCAGGGAAAGAAAGTGATGATATGAGTGTAAAAAAGCTGGCGTGCGTGCTGCTTGGTGCAATTGTGATGCTTGCTTCGGGGACTGCCTGCGGCTCGGAAAGCAAAAGCCAAGCCGAGACTTCAAGCAGCAGGACCAACAGCAGTACGAGTTCGGCTGCGAGGACGTCCTCTTCGGACGGTGAGATCTCATCACAAAGCGGAGGAGAAAAAGAAATGACCGTTGATAATGTCAAACTGCTGGGAAGGACATATGCCGCTTCTGACGGAACTATCTGGATGGGTCTGTCGGGAACGGGAGCAGAGCTGATCTATACGGGAAGCAAGCTGTCTGTAACTATGAGAGGCAATCAAAGCTCAGAGGATAAAGCGGCAAGGGTAGGTATCTTCGTTGACTGTCAGCTCGAAAAGGATCTGTGTCTGACAGGTGCAGAGCAGACGGTCGATATTGACGGAAAGGGAGACACACCGATAAATGTCCGTATTATCAAGCTTTCGGAGTGTTCAAGCTCCTGCTGTGCGATAACAGCGATAGAAGCTCACGGCGGAAAGATAGAAAAGGCGGCATCAAAACAGCGAAGGATCGAATTTATCGGCGATTCGATAACCTGCGGCTATGGGGTCGATGACCCTGATCTTTCTCATGGATTCTCGACTTCTACTGAGGATTGTACAAAAGCCTATGCTTATAAGACGGCAATGGGACTCGATGCGGAATACAGCCTTGTTTCATTCAGCGGATACGGCATAGTTTCGGGATATACGGGTGACGGCTATAAGAATACTGACGGTCTTGTCCCGAAGTATTACGAGAGCTACGGTTTTACTGAGAACAGCGGATTTGACGGAAAGAACCCTTCGGAAATAGCATGGGATTTTTCAGCTTTCAAGCCTGATGTTATCGTTATATATCTCGGAACGAACGATTCAAGTTACACGGGATATGATGAGGACAGGCAGAAGGAATATACAGCGGACTATGTGGAGTTTCTGAAAAAAGTGCGGTCTGTGAATGCTCAGGCGAAGATAATATGCACTCTCGGAACTATGGGAAATGCTCTCAACGGTGCAATGAACGAAGCGGTATCACAGTACAGCGCCCAGACAGGCGATAAGAACATAAGCACACTTGATCTTCCGCTTCAGGATATTGCGGCAGACGGCTGCACGATAAACGGACACCCTTCGGTAACGACTTATGATAAGGTCGCTGCGCTTATAAGCGAGAAGATACAGACGGAAACGGGCTGGAACTGAATATGACAAAAAGCGGTGATAACAAAACTTATTTCCGCTTTTTTGTATGTTATCGTACAAAATGGAATAACTCTTTTTAGACAATATGAACTAATTTTTGAAAAAAGCTTTATTTTTCAGATATTATATGATATAATATCTATGTTTAATGTCTCAAAATCTGAATAATGGAGTAAAAGATCATGATAAAAAAGAAAACACTGTCATTAGTTCTTGCGGTCTGTATGATTTTCGGGTTTGCAGCTCTGCTGCCTGCCGGTGCTTTTGAAAGCAGCCCGTTTGCATCGGGTATCGTTTCGGCGGAGAAGGAAAAGGATAAGGACAAGGAAAAAGAAAAAGAGATGATAACGGGTATCAGGATCAACAAGGCTTACCTTAAAGCTGGGGAAAAGCTTTCGGTTGAAAACCCGAACGGGTATCTGCTTAAATTCTTTGTTGGCGATAAGCAGGTCTCGACAGGTTCGCTGACGCTCAAGGCTGCTTACTATGAAAAATGGATAGGCGTAAGAGCTTACAACTGCAATGAAATGGTTTGCGGAGACAAGGTGTATTTCAGCAAGCTCCCTGTTATCTATATCAATACTGATGACGGCAAGGACGTTACTGTAAAGGAAGAATACAAGGACGCCAATATGGTCATTCAGGACAATACAAAGCAGGATGAAGCGATGTATTCGGGCAAGATAGAGATAAAGGGCAGAGGAAACACCACTTGGAACCTCCCCAAAAAGCCTTATAAGATCAAGCTCGACAAGAAAGCAGACCTGTTCGGCATGGGCAAGAGCAAGCACTGGGTGCTGCTGGCAAACTATATAGATGAGAGCCTTCTGAGAAACAGAACAGCTGAGATGCTCTCTGAGCAGCTCGGCCTTGAAACAATGTTAAGTGTTTCAACAGATGTCGTTCTCAACGGCGTGTATGTCGGCAACTATCAGCTTTGCGAGCATATCCGCATAGGCAAAACAAGAGTCGATATTTTTGACTGGGAAGATGAAGCCGAGAAAATAGCTTCGGCTGTGAGCAAGGCTGTAAGCGCTCTGAATGATAAAAAAGACGAGCTGGAAGATGCGCTCGTTGAAGATCTTTCGTGGGTATCAACAGGCAAGTTCACATTTGACGGTGTTACATATACGATCTCGGACTATTGCGACTATGATGAAGATGTGTCGGGAGGCTATCTTTTCGAGCTGTCAAGCGAATACGATGAGCTGTCGAAGTTCACTACGCCGGGCGGTCTGAAGGTAATGATAAAAGCTCCCGAATATCTCAAATCCAACTCGGATATGATGTTCTATGCTCAGAGATACTGGACTAGCTTTGAATCGGCAATAAAGGCAGAAGACGGCTACGTTAAGATGGCTGAGGGTACAAAGCATTACACAGAGCTTGCTGACCTTGATTCTATGGTGGCTTACTGGCTCGAAATGGAGATAATGGGCAACAATGATGCTGTCTGGAAGAGCAGATATGCTTACAAGGACAAAGGCGAGCTGCTCAAATTCGGTCCTCCGTGGGATTTTGACTACTATTCGGGTTCGATGCTTTCAGACCCGATATATGATACACGCTGGGTACTCTCACAAAAGGGAGTTGCCGACAACTTCTTCAAGGAGTTCCTTGACGATCCGCTTTTCTTCTGCAAGGCTACCGAAAAATACTGGGAGATCAGACCTTATCTTGAGGATCTTATCAAAAAGGGCGGTATCCTCGATCAGCAGATAGCTTATCTCTCTGAGTCGGGCAAGGCTGACGGACAGGTTTGGGACAGATCTGTTACATATCCGGGCAAGGCAAGAGGCTTCCAGAAAGATGCGCAGGCTCTTAAAAACTACCTGACAAAGCGTGTTGCATGGCTGGACAAGCAGTTTGAAACGGACAGAGTGCTGCTTCTTAGCACATACAACCCGCACAGCGCTTTCCCTTACACAAAATCAGATGATAAAGTCGTTATTCAGCTTAAAAATGCCAAGAGAGACAAGCAGTCACAGCACGCACAGGCAAACGGCATAATTGGTGCAAGTGAAGACCTCCAGACAAAGATAACCGTAAAGGACAAGAATACAAAGAGCGTAAGCGTTTATGTAAACGGTATACTCTGCAAGACGGTGGCACTGCAAAGCTCAAAGGCAGAGCTGACTATCGACAGCAGCATGTTCACTCAGCCTGTGGGAACAAAGAATGTCATCACTGTCATCGGAAGAGATGCAAAGGGGCTTTCGACTTACAAGAACTATTCAACTGTTATAAGAAAGCAGTATAAGTGTGCTTCGGGCGCTCATAAATGGACAAAGCAGACTTACAGCTGGGACAGCGAAAACAAGACCTGCACGGCAGAGGCAGTATGCAGCGCCTGCGGAGAAAAGCTCTCACAGACCGCAAATGCTTCATATTCTCAGAAAACTGCTCCTATATGCGAGAAAACAGGAGTGGGAGTTTACACTGCAAGCTTTGCTGACAAGACGTTTGCAAAGCAGACTAAAACCGTGACGCTTGCGAAGAGCGAGCATAAGTGGAGCGAATGGAGCGAGACCAAGAAGGCGACCGCTTCTGAGGACGGCGTTAAAACACGCACCTGCGAGGTCTGCGGACAGACTCAGGAGGAAAGGATACCTGCGACGGGTGAGATCGTTCACCGCTACGGCGGAGCAAACCGCTACCAGACCGCAGCTATGATAGCAAACGACAGCGCTGTATTTTCTGACAGCAGATATGTTCTGCTTGCAAGTGGAACATCGTACGCTGATGCACTTGCGGGCGTTCCTCTTGCAAAGGCTTACAATGCACCGATCCTGCTCACAGACAAAGATATTCTTCCCAATAACACCCTTGAGCAGATAAAGGCGCTTAAAAACGTAACATCTGTCATTATTCTCGGAGGAACGGGAGTTATCAGCGAAGGCGTTGAAAAGCAGATACAGCAGAGTGGTTATGTTACTGAGCGTATCGCAGGCGCAACAAGATTTGAGACGGCTGCGAAGATAGCACAAAGGCTTGAAAAGGTCACGGGAGATGCTCCGAAGAGCGTATTCTTCGTATGCTTCAACAATTTTCCTGATGCACTTTCGGCAAGTGCTGCTGCAGCGGTAAAGGGTTCTCCGATACTTTATACAAGGCAGACGGGTGAGCTTGACAGCGCAACGCAGGAATATCTGAAGTCGGTGAACGGAAAAACGACCTCGGCTTATGTGATAGGCGGAGAGGGAGTTATCTCGGAAAGCGTCAGAAAGTTCAAGATAGAAAAGTGCCTCGGCGTTCAGGCGCAGAGAGTTGCCGGTGCAGACAGATACCTGACAAGTGTTGCTGTGAACAAGACTTTCAGGAACTCATTCAGAGGCAACAGCATCTGCATTGCAACAGGAAAGGATTTCCCTGATGCACTTTCGGGAAGCGTTCTGGCTGCAATAACAGATTCACCGGTACTTCTGGTGGGTAATGTGCTTTCGGCATCACAGAAAAACTATCTTAAAGGCAGACAGGCAGAAAAGATCCACGTATTCGGCGGAACATCGGCTGTTTCTGAAAAAACAGTACAGAGCATCAAGACTGCCTGCGGCAAATAACAATAATAAAAGCCTGAGAGCAGGATCAAACTGCTTTCAGGCTTTATTTTTCAGGATTGAAGTATTCATACACCGTTCTTGATATATCAATGAAGTAGTAGTCGTTATTGAATGAGACCTTGGGTTCTTCGCTCATAAGCACGATTATATAATCTGCACCCTCTGAATACACGATAGCAGCATCGTGCGACTGGTTCTCGGTATCTCCTGTCTTGTTTGCAACCGTTGGTCCGTAGGGGATACCCGATGGTATCTTGTTGCGCCAGTGCTGATTTTTGAGCAGTTCGAGCATCTTCTCGCTTGCTTCCTTTGAGACGCACTTGCCGTTATAAATATCCTCCAGCATATGTCCGACATCGCTTGCACAGGTCTCGTTGTCCTTATTCGCTGTGGTCAGTCCGCCTGCGTTGTCCGACGGCTCAAGCCCATGATACTGATTGGTGTATTTATATCCGTTCTCATGACACCATTGTGTGAGATATTCTCTGCCTATTGCCCAGATCATATGGTTGAAAGCATTGTTATTGCTCATTACGACCATGCTGTAAATATAAGTATAGAAGTCGTCCTCGTTTATCTTGCCTTCCTCTATCTGCTGATAGCAGGCGCCCATAGCGAACAGCTTTATCATGCTTGCAGGGTACATCTTGGTGTTGTTTATTGTAAAATGTTCTCCTGTGTCAAGGTTCTTTATATAAGCTGACCAGTTGCCCGAATAACCTGAGAACTTATCCTCTATCTTTGCTTTAAGATCAGCAAGACTGCCGACATTATCATTTTCTTCCTCAGGCTGCGCTTCAGGTTCAGATTCAGTCGATGGATCGCTTTCAAAGATGACCGAAACATCACTGACCGTTCGTGGTTTTTGGCTTTCGGGAGAGGACTCTATCTCATTGGCTCTTGTTTTTATGATAAGTACCGCAGCGGTAATAAGCACTGCAAGAGTCAGAAGTGCAACAGCTATTCTGAAATATCTGATGTGCTGCTTTTTATTGCTGTCTTTCATTTTCATCTCCTGTCAATGCCTCTTTTGTCCGTTATCGTTTCTGTCTGTGTAATAAATATCCTTAAAAAATATACCACACAAGTGTTCGATTGTCAAGGAGCATTTTGGACAAAAAGAGCAGCCGTACATAAGCTATCCTTATATACGGCTGCCTTTTGCTGTATTATCAGCAACACAGGAGGTCGGGTTATAGTCTTTTCAGGTATAAATGTAGGTGCTGTCGCCGATAAACTCTCTTGTAAGTGAATTGCCTGGGATATTGTCAAGTGAGATAGCACCTATCTCTGTGAGCGCCTGGACTATTGGTCTGAAGCGCTCATATTTATTATTCTGTGCGATGGCAGCTTTAAGCTTTCCAAGCACAAAGCTCTTATACGCCGGAACTTCATACGGTATGAAGGAATCGACCGAATAGTCCGCAAGGTTTTTATAAGGCATGATATACTTTATTTCGCCTCTTTCAACGCTGTCGAACATATCAAGAGTTACGGAAACGTCTCTGCCGCGGAACAGAATATCTCTGATTATCCTGCGCATGAGCCTGATATATGCAGGGTCGAGCAGCTGATCGTCCTCGCCCTTGACATCGTACTGAAGCCTTGTTCTTACGCTGACATACATCTTGTGGGAATACTCTGCGACCTCGCCTATAACAGAAGGATTCAGAGCGTGTGTGCCTTCAAAAATGAATATATCGTCTTTTTCACGTCTGAGCTTAGGACCCCAGTGCCTTGACTGGTCGGGGAAGTTGAACACAGGCAGCGTTATTTCCTTTCCGTTGAACAGATCGGTGAGCTGCTGAGTGAAAAGCTCCTTGTCAACATGGGCAGGCGATTCAAGATCGACCTTGCCGTTCTCGTCAACGGGGAAGCGCTCCTTGGGAAGAAAATAGTTGTCAAGCGAGATATTGTATGTGATGATACCACGTTCGAGCAGTATCTCTCTTATCTTTAAAGCTGTTGTTGTCTTGCCTGAGCCTGACGGACCAGCAAGAAGAAGGATAGGCTTTGTGTCCTTGGAGTTTTCGATGTTGTCCGCAATGGAGATCAGACGCTGAGTATAGTTGTTATCGCTGTCTGCAATAAACTTTTTCTCGTCCTGCAAAATGCGGTGGTTGAGTGCATTTACATGGAGTATCTTCATACGGTCTTGATTCCTTTCGCAAGTATAGTTGTCGCATGTGTCATTTGCTCTCAGCGATCTTTGTTCGGGTGAGAGTGTTGTTCGGCAATCTGTTTGTGAGTATTTGGGAGAACCCTTCTGAAAAGGGTCATCTCCTTACTCTGTCTGGTCTCTCACTGCTTTTTCTTTATCGGGGTTTACCCCGATAAAGAAAAAGTAATAAAAGGTTTCTGAAAGGGGTTTGGGGAAAACTCTTCTCCAAAAGAGTTTTCCCCAATTATCCGCAGACAAGTTGCTGGTCAGTCCTCCCACTTGGAGCAGAGATTATTGAGGGTATCGGTCATTTTAGCGAGTTCCTTGTTTGTCAGACCAGAGCTTCTGTTGACAAGGGCAGTAAGGCGTTCAAGCGATGCGACGAGGCGCTGATAGCTTGGCGAATAGCCCTTGGACTTCTTTTCGACAGGTATCGGAGCTGCGTTGACGAACTCACCTGTGAGAATATCGAGCTGTGCGCCACTGTAAGGTGCATAGGCATCGAGCCTGAAATCATTTTTCAGATGCGCTGTGAACTCGTCTGCGATAGAGGCTTCGGAGTGGTTGACAAACACCTTTTTAGCGCCTTTTACATGGCTTATCCATGCGTTGAGTCCGTCAACATCGGCGTGACCGCTTATGCCTGCAAGCACGAGTATCTCTGCCTTTACGCTTATTTCCTCACCGAACAGCTTGACTGTCTTTGCGCCTTCTACAAGGCTTCTGCCGAGTGTATTGAGCGCCTGATAGCCCACGAAAAGCACGGTGTTTTCGGGCTTCCAGAGGTTGTGCTTGAGGTGGTGCTTGATGCGTCCTGCTTCGCACATTCCGCTGGCGGAAATGATTATCTTCGGGACGCTGTCAAAGTTTATTGCACGGGATTCATCACTTGTGGTCGCAAGTTTCAGCCCGTCAAATGATATTGGGTTTATACCCTTGTTTACATATTCAAGAGCCTCGCCGTCAAAACAGGATTCCTTGTTCTCGTTGAATATCCTTGTTGCTTCGATAGCAAGAGGGGAGTCAACATAGACAGGGAAGTTGGCATGGTTCTTTATCATGTTTTCTTCTTTTATCTGCCGCAGGAAATAAAGAAGCTCCTGCGTTCTGCCGACAGCAAATGACGGTATCACGACGTTTCCGCCACGGTCAAAGGTCTTTTGTATTATCTCTGCGAACGTTTCGGTATAGTTCTTCGGCGGCTCGTGCCTGCGGTTTCCGTAGGTAGCTTCCATAACGACATAGTCAGCCTCGTCGATATACTGTGGGTCACGGATAAGCGGCTGATTATGGTTGCCGATGTCGCCTGAGAAAAGCAGCTTTCTCGTTTCGCCGTCCTCGGTGAGCCAAAGCTCGATGCTTGATGAGCCGAGAAGGTGTCCTGCGTCGGTATAGCGCACCTTTATGCCCTCGCAGATGTCTATGTCTTTATCATATTCATGAGGCTCAAAGCATGCTATCGCACCCTCTGCATCCGCCATTGTATAAAGCGGCTCGACTTCCTGATTTCCTTTACGTTTGCCCTTTCTTGAACGCCACTCGGCTTCAAACTCCTGAATGTGCGCAGAGTCACGCAGCATTATCGAGCAAAGGTTGCAGGTCGCTTTTGTAGCGTGGATCTTTCCTGCAAAGCCGCCTGCATACAAAAGCGGCAGCAGACCCGAATGGTCGATGTGGGCGTGGGTGAGCAGCACGAAGTCGATCGCAGACGGAGGACAGGGGACTTTTTCGTTCTCAAAGTAGTTTATGCCCTGCTCCATTCCGAAATCGACAAGGAATTTCTTTCCGCAGCCTTCGATATATGTACAGCTGCCCGTTACCTCGTGGGTAGCGCCCAAGAATATCAGTTTCATAAAGACAGTTCGCCTCGATTCTTTAAGTTAAAACAATTATACCACAGCTGTCAGGATTTTTCAAGCATTTTGCACAAATATTTTGACAAATTGAGCGACAAAATGTGCAAAAAACGAAAAAGCCGTGCAGACAAAACTACACGACTTTTTTCTTGCTTCTATTTAAGATATTGTACACCGTCGATCTCAACGCCTTTGAACTCGTCTGGGTCGATAATCTCGCCGAAGATGTAATAATCAAATGAACTGCAATGGTGAGCTTCTTTATCCAATTCTGCCTTTTCTCCATTGTTTTTGATAAAATAGAATTCACCGTCATCAAAATGTGCATCGGAGTAACTGTTCCACGGGAAATGGTTATCGTTTGTGTATATCTCAAATTCAGACATAAATATTTCTTTGCCGTCGGCGTTTTTCAGCTTTGCTGTCTTTACATTCGGCGCAAAGTTTGTGGTGTACTCAAATCCTTCGACCTTTTCAAAGCCCCATTCTGCTTCTCTGTCCGATGTGATCTCAACGCCTTCAATATCACCGTAAGCTCTGTAATAGGTCAGCTTGAGGTCTTTTTTGATGTCGATGTCTTTGCAGCTGTAAACAACGACCTTTGCATCACCGCTGCTTGCGTGCTTACCGA
The DNA here is from genome assembly GCA_947307175.1 of uncultured Clostridia bacterium. Taxonomy (GTDB): domain Bacteria; phylum Bacillota; class Clostridia; order Oscillospirales; family Ruminococcaceae; genus Hominimerdicola. Next base: position 43,701 of record CAMZIK010000003.1, on the reverse strand, counting down.
AAGCATATCCATCGCTGTAAAACATATTTTCAGTATTATTGAAATGAGGTCCGTCAGAGCCATCGGAATACTCTGCTTTCGCTGTGAAAAGCATACCTGAGCAGTATGCCAGCTTGTTCTCGGCGTTCGAGTTCTTTCCCTCCAGTGTTACTATCTGCATCACGTTATGTCCGTCGGACAGCTGCGAGTCAATGGTAACTTTATATTCTTCGTTCTCCATTACATAGTTTTGTACTGCGTTTTCGTTTTGCTCTATGCGCTCCGAGCCTTTGAGATACCATTCCACATTGTCCTTGTGGAAGAACCTGCCCGCCGCATAAGCTCCCGTTGGTACGAGTATCGCCGCCGCAACTAAAAATGTTATCAGCTTGCGCTTTATCTTCTTTTTCGGTTTTGCTTGTGTCATCTCTTTTTCCGCCTTTCCTGTCACACGGGAGATGATGCCACTCTGTGCGCTTTCCGAAAGAGGCTCGCTGCCGAAGCACAGAAGCTGGTCAAGCATAAGTGCGCAGTCTTTTTCGTCAGCATGATATGCAAGCTGTGTTAGTTTTGCTGTCATCTTTCTCCCTCCTTCAGTATTTCTCTTAGTCTGACCAGTCCACGGGAAATCCGTTTGTTGACCGCTGCGGAGTTCATTCCAAGCTCCTGCGCTATATCTTTGTTGCGCTGCCCGAAGAAATACCTGCGCAGGAATATCTGCGTATCGGGTTCGCCAAGTGCTTTTATCGCAGCCATAAGCTCGGATGAGCTTTCGGCTGATATATCTTCCTCGGTCGAAAGCTCATCTATTTCTTCAAGCGGTACTGTCTGTGCTTTGCCTGTGTGTTTTCTGAAAAGGTCGATGCAATGTCTCTGAGCGATAACTGAAAGATAACCGCCTACGCTTGTAAAAGCCGTTCCGCTTTTTGCGGCAGAAAACAGTTTGAAGAAAATATCGCTTACAGCCTCGTCTATGTCCTCTTTTGCACAGATGCCCGAAAGCCGTGTGAGGACTATCTTATAGACATATCCGCTGTACAGCTTTACCGCTTCGGCAAGTCCTTTGTCTGCATCCTGCGAAAGCAGCCCGGCTAACTCCTTGTCGGTCATTTGAATATCCCACCTTTATTGAAACGTTTCATATAATATAAACGAGCATGAGGACAGAAAAGTGACAGAGTGCTTCTGAAATAAGTTAAGGGGAACCCTTCTCAAAAAAGAGTTCCCCAGAAAAATACGGATATAGTTATTCGCCCATGACTTTGACCATAACGGCTTTCTGTGCATGGAGACGGTTTTCTGCTTCCTCGAATATCTCGTTTGCGTGAGCCTCGAATACCTTTTCGGTGATCTCCTCCTCACGGTGAGCAGGCAGGCAGTGCTGGACCATAGCGTCATGCTTTGCGGCAGCCATTATTTCGTCATTTATCTGATAGCCCTTGAAAGCGAGCTTGCGCTTTTCGGTCTCGGCTTCTTCGCCCATTGATGTCCATACATCTGTAAACAGCACATCTGCGTCCTTTGCAGCTTCAAGCGGAACATCTGTCATTGAGAACATATCGCCGTAGCCTTTTGCAAATTCAAGCACCTGCGCATCGGGCTGATAGTCCTTAGGGCAGGCAACAGAGACCTGCATACCTACTTTCAGACCGCCGACGATAAGGGAGTTAGCCATGTTGTTTCCGTCGCCGATATAGCACATCTTCAAGCCCTCAAAACGACCCTTGAACTCACGGATAGTCATAAGGTCAGCAAGCACCTGACATGGGTGGCAGAAATCTGTAAGACCGTTGATTATCGGGATAGAGCCGTAGTTTGCAAGGTCCTCGACCTCTTTCTGCTCAAAGGTACGGATCATTATGCCATCGATGTAGCGTGAAAGAACTCGTGCGGTATCCTGAACAGGTTCGCCTCTGCCTATCTGAAGGTCACGGTTTGAAAGGAACAGTGCCTGTCCGCCGAGCTGATACATACCCGTTTCAAACGAAACTCTTGTACGGGTAGAGGACTTCTGGAATATCATTCCGAGAGTCTTTCCTTTGAGTATCTTATGCTCGATGCCGTTCTTGTTTTCGTATTTGAGCTGGTCGGCAAGATTGATGATGTCGATTATCTCCTCTTTTGAAAGGTCAAGCAGTTTAAGTAAGTGATCCATTTTGTTTTCCTCCTTATTTTTCATCAAGTATATCTTTGAGAATCTTCATTCCCTTTTTGATGTTTTCGTATGAGATATTCAGCGGTGGCAGGAAACGAAGCTTATCCTTTGCGGTAAGTATCAGAAGTCCGTTTTCTGCGCACTTTACAAGTATATCCGCAGCCTTTTTAGTTTTGAGCCTTACGCCGAGCATAAGACCCATTCCGTCAACGCCCTCGACCTCGTCTATCTCTGCAAGCTTTGCCCTGAAATACTCGGCTTTCTTGTTTATCTCTGCGATGAAATCCGGATCTGTGACCTTGTCGATGACTACGCTTCCGCCTGCGCAGGCGAGAGGATTTCCGCCGAAGGTCGAGCCATGTGTGCTTTTGGTAAGCACGTCGCAGCAGCTTTCATCGGCAAGGCAGGCACCTATCGGAACGCCGCCTGCAAGACCCTTTGCAAGAGTGGTGATATTCGGTTTTACGCCGAACAGCTGAGATGTGAGCAGAGCGCCTGTTCTGCCGATACCTGTCTGGACTTCATCTGCGATCGTGAGTATATCGTCCTTTTCACACTCCTCAAATATCGCATCAACGAATTCCTTTGTCAGCGGGCAGACACCGCCTTCGCCCTGAACGAACTCAAACATTACGGCGCAGACCTTGCCTTTGTTCTCGGAAAGCTTTGCTTTCAGGTCGTCGATGTTATTTGCCTCGACGTTCACGAAGCCTTCAAGGAACGGGAAAAAATAGTTGTGGAAAACGTCCTGTCCTGTTGCGGAAAGGGTAGCGAGCGTTCTGCCGTGGAAAGAGTTCACAAGAGTGATGATGATATTCCTCTGTGCGTCCTTGCCGTACTTATCGAAGCTGTATTTTCTTGCGAGTTTTATTGCGCACTCGTTTGCCTCTGCTCCCGAATTGCCGAAAAAGGCTTTCTTATAGCCTGTGGCATCGCAAAGCTTTGCGGCAAAGTCAGCCTGTACTTTGGTATAATAGTAATTTGATGTGTGCTGTATGCTCCTTGCCTGAGCGCAGACAGCATCAGCCCAGTCCTTATCGCAGTAGCCGAGGCTGTTTGTGCCGATGCCCGAACCGAAGTCGATATACTCCTTTCCGTCCTCGGCGACAGCGTTCTGCTCGCTGCCTTTATCAAGCACGATGTCAAGGCGTCCGTAGGTCGCCATAACGTGCTGGTTGAATTTTTCTATGGTATTCATTTTCCTTTCCTCCAAAATGATTTGTTTTACAATTCTTTTAGTTGAGCTATAAATGACGGGAACACGGTCTGGTCGGTGACAAACTCAAAGGTCAGCGACTGCGATATTACATTGTCGCTGTGTATAGTTCCCGACACGCTGATGTGTCCCTGACCGTCACCTTTGAAAAATATCCTCTGACCTACGCCTATCTCCTGAAGCACGACCTCGTTTACCCTTGCATACATAAGATCCTCAAGCTGTCCGATGAAGTCTGCAAGCTCCCTGTGGTCATACTCCCAGTACTGAGAATAACCAGAGAAACCGTCCGAAACGACTTTTATATCAAAATCGGTGTTGTATGGGTTGCCTCTGTTTTCTTCTTCGGGATAGTACCTGAAGTTCGCTATTTCAAGATAATTCCCGCAGTATTCAAGCTTTGCATTCATATGGTCACTCCCGTTATTTCCTGAAAAAGATGAACAGTGTTATCAGAAGTATGCATGCACTATATATGATCACCATAAAGAATCGTGCAAGCTTTTTCTTACGTATACAGGCATCGGTCAGCATCGAAAACAGTGCAATATAGGCGAGTATATAATAGAATACATCGCTTACCGCCATGAATCTTGACAGCACCCCCAGCGTTAATGCAAACAGCAGGCAGCAAAGGGTGACTATGGTCGTTATCGTCAGGGCGGTCTTTTTGCTTTTTTCGTCCATGATATTATCTTGTCAGATGAACTGCGTGCCGATACCTTCGTTGGTGAGCAGCTCGATGAGTATTGAGTGAGGTATCCTTCCGTCGATGATAACTGTCTTCTTGACGCCTCGTCTGACAGCCTCCACGCAACAGTCTATCTTAGGTATCATGCCGCCGCTGATGATGCCTTTCTTTTTAAGGTAAGGCACTTCGCTGACATTTACAGTAGGGATAAGGGTGGAGTCATCGTCTTTATCCTCAAGCAGACCGACGATGTCTGTCATAAGGATAAGGTTTTCTGCTCTGAGGCAGGCAGCGATGCGTGAAGCTGCTGTATCTGCATTGATATTGTAGCTGTGTCCGTCCTCGCCGATGCCGACAGTGGAGATTATTGGAACATAGCCGTTATTCAGTGCATCCAATATCGGTTTTGTGGTGACCTTCTTGATGTCGCCGACATAGCCCAGGTCAACATCTCCCGTGAGCTTCTGTGCAACGATCATCTGACCGTCGCAGCCGCAAAGACCGAGTGCTTTGCCGCCGTGTGTCTGAAGAGAACTTACAAGTTCTTTATTTACCTTGCCGCACAGTACCATCTTAACGATGTCGATAGTTTCCTCATCGGTATATCTCAGACCACCGATAAACTTGCTTTCCTTGCCGACTTTTTTGAGCATTGCATTTATCTCAGGACCTCCGCCGTGAACGAGCACGACCTTGATGCCTACCATGCTCAGAAGCACGATGTCATTCATTACAGCGTCCTTCAGCTCGTCGTTGGTCATAGCGTTTCCGCCGTATTTTACCACAACTATCTTATCGTGATATTTCTGGATATACGGCAGGGCATCGATAAGCACCTGAGAGCGCATATTGTTTTTCAGTTCCATTTTACATTACTCCTCACTGTCTTGTTTATAATCCTCGTCTGTGGCAAGCAGAGCGTCCATTGTCAGCTGATCGGGCAGCTCAAGCTCGTCCATTTCCGCATTTACCTTTTGTTTGTGCAGTCCCTCGCCGTAATCGGTCACGATAGTTCTCTGGAACTTTCTGACCGGTCCTGAGGCTTGTTTGATCCTTTCGTATTCGGGGCTGTTTTCGTTTATAAATTCATTTCGTCTGTCTCTGTCCATGATAAGCGTTCTGATTATCTCAAAGGCAGTCGAAAAATCTCTTGTCATATAGATTCCGCTGTGCTGATATGCTCCTCCGAAGATAACAGGGAAGTCAGGCTCGTCGGTAGCAAAGATGACGTTGCCGATGTTTCTGCCTCTTTTTTCGGGCAGAACATACAGGATACGCTCAATGTCTGTAATATCAACATCTTCTTTGTGTCTTGCGATTATCCTTCTGTCTGTGATGAGATATTTTATCTTTCCTATCGCTTCAAGATCGGGGCTCTGGTCGATGACCTGCCAGTAGATCAGGACGCCTGTTGCGTAAACGAAAGGGAAGGCAAGAGCCAGCACGATGAGTATTGTTCTTGAGGTATCGCCCATCCACATCACGAACAGCACGGCAGCGGAGATAAGAATGATGATACCGATAATGATTGAACGCAGGTCAAAATAATGCTTGAATATCTTGGTGTGCTTTTTTTTCTGCTTCGGGACTTCGCCCGCACACTCAAACATCACTCTTTCGTCCTTGAGAAGAAATGCTCTGTAAAGATTGATTATTCGCTGGTTCTCTTCAAGGCTGACGTTTTTGTTCACAGGCTTGTTGAACATTTTTTCGAGTTCGCCGTTGATACCGTAATTCTTGTAATACATCTGATTCTCCCCTTTTTGTTTTTCTTTTGTTCTTTATTCTGTCTTGATTTTTATTGCTATTAGCTTCTGTAATCTCCGTTTATCTTAACGTAATCGTATGTCAGGTCGCAGCCGTAGGCTGTTGCTTCGCCGTTTCCGTCACCTACGCTGACAAGTATCTGTATCTCGTCTTCGAGCAGGACTTTCTTTGCGGTCTCCTCCGAGAACTCAACACCTGATCCGTTTTCGCAGACATGTACCTCGCCTGCTTTTGAGCAGAGCTTTACATCGACTTTGTTTATATCAAACTCTGCCTCTGCATATCCTATCGCACAAAGCACACGACCCCAGTTTGCATCTGCGCCGAACATTGCACATTTGAAAAGGGGAGAGCAGATGACGCTCTTTGCGATGATTATTGCAGTATCAAGGTCTTTTGCTCCGCTTACGGTACATTCGAGCAGCTTGGTCGCACCCTCGCCGTCCTTGGCAAGCATACGGGTGATATTCATCATTACGATGTAAAGAGCCTTTTTGAAAACTTCAAAGTCCTCGCCCTCTGCGGTTATCTCATCATTGCCTGCAAGACCGTTTGCCATTACAGCAAGGGTGTCGTTGGTGGACTGGTCTCCGTCTACCGACAGGCAGTTGTAGGTTATCTTTACGTTCTCTTTGAGAGCTTTCTGAATCATTTCTGCGCTTACGGCACAGTCTGTCGTTACGACGTTAAGGGTGGTCGCCATATTCGGATGGATCATTCCGCTGCCCTTGCCCATACCGCCGAGACGGCATTTCTTTCCGCCTATCTCAAACTCGACAGCAACCTCTTTCTTGACTGTGTCGGTAGTCATTATAGCAGTTGCGGCTTCGAGGTTCTTGTCATAGCCCAGACCTGCGAAAAGCGTATCTATCGTTCTTTCGACAGGCTCGATAGGGAAGATCTGTCCAATAACGCCTGTCTGTGCAACCAGCACTTCTTCGGGCTTGATGTTCATTCTCTCAGCGACAAGTTCGCACATTCTGAAAGCTTTCTGTTCGCCGTCAGCGTTGCAGGTGTTTGCGTTCTTGGAGTTGAGAATGAAAGCCTGTGCTTTTCCGCCTGTTGCAGCAAGGTTTTTCTGCGACACGGTTACCGGTGCGCCTTTGACTTTGTTCTGTGTGAACACGGCGGCTGCATTGCACATCTTATCTGATGTCACAAGGCACAGGTCGTTTTTCATATTGTTTATCGGGCTTTCGTTGCCGTCAGGTGCGGCGTGCGGGTCTTTGATACCGCAGTAAAGACCGTTTGCCTTGAATCCCTGTGCGGCGCAGACGCCGCCTTCGATATATTTGAATCCTTCAAACTGTTTCATTTTACATTCCTCTTTTTAATTGGTTTTGATACTTCCTTTTACTGTTTTCTGAGTAGTTTGTTTATCGTCAAGTCCTGTTCCCTCATATTCGATGATGTTGCTGACTCTGACGTAGCCGCCGTCGATATAAGAGACAAGGTATATTGTATGCTTGCCCTCTGTTCCTTTCAGCCACTGGACATCAGTAGGAAGTTCAAGCTCAGGTTCGCCAGTGCGAGGGTCTGTAGTGCCACGTTCAAGTATCTGAACTCCGTCAAGCTCTATATGCCATGTGCATTCCATGTCTTTGCGGTCATCACGCACGATAACTCCGTCAGGAAGGCGTTTAAGGTGGTAATACTCAACGACAGGGGTCTCGGCAGTGTGTTTTTGTCTGTTTGAGAAGTAATCGAAAGGCTTTCCGTCAACAGTTACATCGGCGGAGCAGTCTTTGAAGGTGATGGCTGACTCTCTGCCGACGATAGCACCGTACTCGCCGCCGCCTGAGACTTTGCCTTGTACAAAAACGTTTGTCCAGACGCTTGTGCCGTATATCTCTCCGCCTGCTATGCCCGTAGAATGTGTACCAGTAACATCGGCGTTTATAAAGCTTATATCCTTTACGGTCACATTCATACCATAGCCGATGAATCCGCACTGTTCATAGTCACACTTTATCTTCATGCCTTTTATGATGTGATTATTTCCGTTGACAATTCCGTTGAAACCGTGATTGTTGGCTTTGTTCCAGCCCATTGGTCTCCAGTCGTAGCCTGTAAGGTCGATGTCTTTTTCAAGCGTAATATTCACTTTTCCGTATGTCGAGTTCACGCCGTTGACATAGTAGACTGCTGATGCGAGCTGCTCGGGAGTTGAAACGTGGAAATCGGGTGCATTTTTCTTTGCCCAGTCCTTATCGGCAAGCTTCATTATACTTCCCGTGTCACATTCTCTTTCCCAGTCGGTATCAAATGATGTTTTATCTACATCATACGCATACTGCGAAGCGTCCATTCCCCATGTACTGTACCATGTGTAAGCGTCTAAAAGAAGATAAACTCCCTGTTCGCTGATAGGAGCTGAGACTGTACACGCTGCGGTGTCCAGCTTTGCGCTTTTTACCTCCTTGTATGACTCGTTTTCATTTGCGTAGCACATGAGCAGCAGGTTCTTTTCGGGTATACCTCTAAGCTGCGTTTTGTCGTAGTAGAAGGTTATCTGCGCTTCATCAACGCTGTCGTATTTTAACTCTATTGGAGAACCGATAAGCCCGACGACTCCGTTGTGGCGGTAGTCTGTTTCATATATGTCGGATAATCTTGCGTGATGCTTTATTTCATCTTTGCAGATGCCCGAAAACTCAACTTTTATAAGCTCTGGCTTTTTATCGCTTTCAATGTTTTCGACAAGTTTCTGACGCTCACTGCTCCTGATAACTCCTGTCTTTGATGAAGTCGCTGCCTGAGTATCCTCGCTGCTGTCTGTTGTACCGCAAGATGCAAACAGCATAGCTGCACACATAATAAGTGTAAATAGTCTTTTTTTCAACATTCTCACCACTTTTGATCTATTCTTGGGTTCATGTGTCTATTCTGACCATTTCGGTAATTGTCTTGTTGCGGTAAACAAGATCCTGACGTGAGGTAAAACCGCTTTTCTCCCAGAAGGCATTTCCGTCTGTATTTTTTGAAAAAACAACCAGAGCAGTTTTGTTGATACCTAGCTTTTTTAATGCGTCCATAGCTTTGTTTACAAGCTCTGTGGCAATTCCCTGATGTCTGTGATCGGGATCGACGGCTGTGTGGTAGATATAGCCTCTTCTTCCGTCGTTGCCTGCAATTATCACTCCGATCACCGTTTGCTCTGCCAGCGCAACAAAGCAGGTCTTGGGGTTTCTGTTCAGGAACCGCTGTATTCCTTCTTCTGAATCGTCCAAGTTATTCAGTCCCATTCCAGCACAGGACAGCCATAGATCGTATACCTGTTCGTAGTCGGAAATGTCCATTGTGCGATATGCTATCATTTTGTTCTCTCCTATAATTCTCTTTCTTTTACAAATCAGAATTTAAAATAACGAACCAATAATAACAGGTTTTTTCGTCCACCTTTTTTTCGTAAAAAAAGGTGGCGGGTCAAGGGCAGCGCCCTTGTCGCTGTCCGCAGACAGCGAAACACCCGAGCGTCAGGCGCACAGCAAAGGGTGAATTTCAAAACAGTCCGGCGGACTGTTTTGAAATGAGGTTCACCACGGCTGTGCCGTGCTGAGCCCTGTAAGAGAGGGCTTTCCCTTACCCTGTGGTAACGCATATTGCCTCAAGCCGCCTGCGTAAAGGCGGCTTGAACATCAAAGAACTTTCTTTAGGGGGCTTTCCGATCGCCCCCTAAAACCACTTCGGGCAAACACTTTTATTATGTGCGCATCAAAGCGGAGCGAAGCTCCGCTAAATTCTAATTTGTCTTATTCAAGCCCTGTTGTTTCGTCGATGCCGAGCATTATGTTCATGCACTGCACTGCTGCGCCGCTTGCGCCTTTGCCGAGATTGTCAAGACGAGAGCAGAGAAGTATCTGCTCGTCGTTTCCGCAGACAAATATCTGCATATTATTCGTTCCTGCAAGTGTATTCGCAGGCAGGAAACCATCAGCGAGAGTTTCTTTTCCGCCAAGCTCCATAACCTTTACAAAGTGCTGTCCTGCATAATGCGCAGACATTATCTCGTGAATGTCAGCAGGAGTATACTTTTTCGTGAGGCATCTGCTCACCAGCGGAACAGTCACTACCATTCCTGCAAAGTAGTCGTCAACTATGGGATTGAACATAGGCGGATATTTGAGTCCGCAAATTTTCTGCATCTCAGGCAGGTGCTTATGGGTCTGACCGAGTGCGTACTGTCTTGGTGACTGCATTTCAAAAGTCTTATCGTCGCTTTCGATAACGGCAATCATCTTCTTGCCTGCGCCGCTGTAACCTGAAACTGCATGGCAGGTAACAGGGTAATCCTCAGGCAGAACCCCTGCCTGAACGAGAGGATAGCAAAGGGAAATGAATCCGCTTGCGTAGCAGCCCGGCACAGCAACTCTTTTTGAGTTCCTGATGTTTTCTCTGTGCTGTTCGCTCAGCTCAGGAAAGCCGTAATCCCAGTCGGGATCTGTTCTGTGAGCGGTAGATGCGTCGATTATTCTGACATCGGGATTTGTACAAAGGCTCACCGCTTCTCTTGCTGCCGCATCAGGCAGGCAGAGGAAAGTAAAGTCAGATGAATTGATCATCTTTGCTCTTTCGGCGCTGTCCTTGCGCTTTTCCTCATCTATCAGCAGTATCTCCAGATCGTCACGCTTTGCAAAGCGCTCAAAGATCTTCAGACCTGTTGTTCCTTCTTTTCCGTCAATAAAAACTTTGGTTTTCATTATACTCTCTCCTAATCGTCAAGGATCTTCCTGTATTTTTTGTCCTCATGCAAACGTTTATCGTGCTTTGCTTTTTTCTGGGCTTCAAGTGCTTTTTTGTCGGCGAATATGTTCCCTACGCCGCTTCCGAAAAGCATAGCAAAAGCAGTTGTGATGAATATGTTCGGCTGAATAGCCCTGAAATTCTCTGAGATGAGATATTCAAAAGTAATTATTGGCACCATTGAAAACGGCATATACCATTTTATCCCGCAGCGCTTTGCATATAAAAAGCAGATTATCAGCGAACCGATGGGGTATATCAGCATAAAGCACAGAAACAGCATGAATGCGTCCTGCAAAACGTAGTTTGTAAGCAAGAACATAACATTTGTCACCGCTGCCCAGACAGCGATAGATGTGACTGCCCACAGAACAGGGTGTTCAAAGATATGCTCAGAAATTCTTGATGGCTTTTTCGACATAGTCTATCTGTTCCTTTACCGACTCAGGTGCAGGTCCGCCTGCACTCTTTCTCTGCATAACGCAGGTGTCAAGGCTTATTGCATCGTAAACATCGTTGTCAAAGTTTTCGCTGAGTTTTTTATACTCTGAAAGCTCAAGCGTTTCAAGCGTACAGCCTTTTTCTATGCAGGTATGAACGAGCGTACCTGTTATCTTATATGCATCCCTGAAAGGCATACCCTTTTTAACGAGGTAGTCTGCACAGTCAGTCGCATTGATGAAGCCTTTTGCGGCTGCTGCTCTCATGTTTTCGGGGATAACTCTCATAGTTGCGAGCATCGGGTCAAATGTAACGAGGCACAGCTTTACGGTATCTATCGCATCAAATACTGCTTCTTTGTCCTCCTGCATATCCTTGTTGTATGCAAGCGGGATACCTTTCATCATAGTCAGCAGCGTCATAAGGTCGCCGTAGACTCTGCCTGTTTTTCCTCTGATAAGCTCCGTTACATCGGGGTTCTTTTTCTGCGGCATTATTGACGAACCTGTTGCGTAGGCATCGTCGAGCTCAACAAACTTGAACTCCCACGAGCACCAGAGTATCACTTCTTCGGAGAATCTTGAAAGGTGCATCATAAGAATCGAAAGAGCCGAGCAAAGTTCAATGCAGAAATCTCTGTCGGACACGCCGTCGAGCGAGTTCATTGTTATCTCATCAAAGCCGAGCAGGTCGCAGACTCTCTGTCTGTTGATAGGATATGTAGTTCCTGCAAGTGCGCCGCTTCCTAGAGGCATCTTATTCATACGGTCGTAGGTATCTTTAAGTCTGCCAAGATCTCTGACAAACATGTTTGCATACGCCATAAGGTGATGCGCAAAGGTTATCGGCTGCGCTCTTTGCAGGTGAGTATATCCCGGCATTACCGTCGTGGTATGCTTTTTAGCGATGTCGGTGACTGTCTGCGTGAGCTTTCTGAGCAGGGCGATGATCTCTGTCGTTTCGTCCTTGAGCGTCATTCTGACATCGAGCGCTACCTGGTCGTTTCTTGATCTTGCGGTATGCAGGCGCTTGCCTGTGTCGCCGAGTCTTTTTGTCAGCTCTGCCTCAACGAACATATGTATATCCTCTGCGTTCGGGTCAAACGGCAGCTTTCCGCTTTCGATGTCCTCAAGTATCTCTTTCAGACCTTTTACGATAGTTTCGCTCTCTGCTTTGTCTATTATCCCGCACTCGCCGAGCATCGTTGCATGCGCTATCGAGCCGTTGATGTCCTGCTTATACATTCTTGCATCAAACTTTATCGACGAGTTGAAGTCGTTGACTCTCTCGTCTACCTCTTTTGTAAATCTTCCTGCCCACATTTTCTGTGACATAGCTTTTACCGTCCTTTGCTGGATTTATTGGGGGAAACCCTTTTGGAGAGAGGGTCAAAGAACGGCTTTGCCGTTCTTTAGAGTAACCGTGGTAACGGTTACTCTGTCCCGTCCAAACCCCTTTCCTAAACCTCTTATTGCTTTTTCGTTATCGGAGGGAGCAAGTCCTCCGATAACGAAAAAGCAGTGAAAGTCAAGAACGAGTCTGAAGGAAAACACTCCCAAGAGAGTATCTCAATAGATTCAGCAAGAGCAGATACAGTATATGCCCTCGATATATTCTCTTGCTGAATTAAAAAACGTATGGGCAAAACGATCCTGTATGGAATCGTTCTGCCCGCTTGCATATTCAGTAGCCGTTTATTCCTTTTCGTGCTGTTCAAGGAGCTTGGAGATGTCGATGCCGTTGATCTTCATGCCCTCTATCTTACAGTCGTTTATCTCAACGTTTGAAAGGTCACAATGGATAAACTGCGAGTTTTTCAGGTCGGGGTTCTTGAATTCCACATTGTTCATTATCGAGCAGCCGAATCTTGTATTGCTCAGGTTAACGCCGAGGAATCTTGAATCCACCATATAAATGTCTGTGAAATCAGCACCACGCATACTTGCATCGTTGAACTTTGCGCTGTCCATATTGACATCGTTGAAATTTGCTTCTTTAAGGTTAACGTTGTCGAAGGTCGCACTGCCTAAGTTTACGTCCTCAAAAGTCGAGTTCGGAAGGCTGTCGTAAGAGATCTCCACCTTCTTATCAAGTGCAGGCTCAAATACTTTTTTTACATCTGACATAACAAAACCTCCTTATTGAAAAAGTTGTTTATATAGATCACTTATTGTTGTTTCTCTTCTGTTCGAGCTTAGCTCTTACCTTGATCGGCAGACCGAACAGGTTGATGAATCCTGCGGAATCAGCCTGGTTGTAAACGTTATCCTCATCAAATGTTGCAACTTCCTCATCATAGAGAGTATAAGGAGAGGTAACGCCTGCGTTGATGATATTGCCCTTATAGAGCTTGAGTTTAACGTCGCCTGTAACTGTCTTCTGAGTTTCGGTAACGAAAGCGCTCATAGCCTCACGCAGAGGAGTGAACCACTGACCGTTATAAACTATATCAGCGAACTTGATGCTGAGATACTGCTTAACTCTTGCAGTCTCCTTATCCAGAGTTATCGTTTCGAGAACTTCGTGAGCTTTGTAGAGGATAGCTCCGCCAGGAGTCTCATAAACGCCTCTTGACTTCATACCAACGAGTCTGTTCTCAACGAGGTCTGCAAGACCAATGCCGTTTGCGCCGCCCAGCTCATTGAGCTTTGCAACGATCTGCTTGCCGTTCATTTCCACGCCGTCGATGGAAGTAGGAATGCCCCTTTCAAAGTGGATAGTAACATAGGTCGGCTTATCTGGAGCCTGTATAGGTGAAACGCCCATCTCCAGGAAGCCCGGCTTTTCGTACTGCGGCTCGTTTGCAGGATCCTCAAGATCCAGACCCTCATGGGAAAGATGCCAAAGGTTCTTATCCTTTGAGTAGTTTGTTTCTCTGTTTATTTTCAGAGGGATATTATGAGCCTCTGCGTAGTCGATCTCTTCATCTCTTGATTTGATGTTCCAGATCCTCCAAGGAGCGATGATCTGCATATCAGGAGCGAAAGCCTTGATAGCAAGTTCAAATCTTACCTGGTCGTTGCCCTTTCCTGTGCAGCCGTGGCAGATAGCATCAGCGCCTTCCTTGATAGCGATCTCAGCGATCCTTTTAGCGATGATAGGTCTTGCAAATGATGTACCGAGCATATACTGGTTCTCGTAGATAGCGCCTGCCTGAACAGTAGGGAACACATAATCCTCAACGAACTCCTCGGTAAGATCCTCTATGTAGAGCTTTGAAGCGCCTGTCTTGAGAGCCTTCTCCTCCAGACCGTCAAGCTCTGTACCCTGTCCTACGTCACCCGAAACAGCGATGACCTCGCAGTTGTCATAGTTTTCTTTCAGCCACGGGATAATGATAGATGTATCAAGTCCTCCCGAATATGCAAGCACTACTTTTTTGATCTTGTTAGCCATAATGATTCCTCCGTATCAATAATAATCAATCAAACGCATAAAAGCATAAAATGATATGCCCGAATGTGCTGTCAAGTATATTATACACTTTTATGCAGCCTTGTCAAGTGGTTATGCAAATAAATTTTATTTTTATACATAATTTTGCGTATAATTATGTATAAAAACGAATTGCATGCACTGAAATATACATTTCGCTATCTCGGTCGGCAAAGTTGCTCCATCAGGCGCACATTTCTGCTTACATTATAACACGTCCGTGTGCAAATTGCAACTATAAAACGCTTGCATTTTCAAGTTTTTTCGTGTATAATTAATGTATCGCAAAAACAATATCGGAAGGTGGTATTCTTATGTCGGATAAAATGAATGAGCTTGGGTTTGAGAAGCTTTCGGGAGAACAGCTGGTTGAGCTTGATCTCAATGTATTCAAAAAGATAGGTCAGCAGTGGATGCTCGTGACTGCGGGCGATGAAAACGGCTGGAATACGATGACTGCATCGTGGGGCTATGCGGGAGTTATCTGGGGAAAGAACGCTTTCAGCGTAGTTATCAGACCGCAGAGGTACACAAAGGAATTTATCGACAAAAGCGAGTATTTCACGGTATGTTTCTTTAATGAGGAGTACAAAAAGGCGCTTGCATTCTGCGGAGGACACAGCGGAAGAGACTGCGACAAGGCAAAGGAAACGGGACTGGTTCCTGTATTTACTGACGGCTCGACTGTTTTTGAGCAGGCATCTATGGCTTTTGTCTGCAAAAAGCTGTACGCACAGGAAATGAAGCCTGAGTGTTTTGTTGACAAGTCCTGTGATGAGCAGTGGTATGCATCAGGCGACTATCATACACAGTATGTCGGTGAGATCGTGTCAGCATATGTAAAAAAACAATGACATTGCTTGACAAAGCTGAATGTGTGTGTTATATTAACTTTAATATTTGAAATGCGGTGAAATGAACAAGTAGATTTGTGCTGTCAGCGTTCAGAGAGCTTCCGGCAGGTGAAAGGAAGTATGCAGGCACAGGTTGAATACATCATGGAGCAGGCTGTCAAGAAAGCTTTAGGCAAAGGCAGCACGGCGGCGTGCCGTTATAACGCACGAGGCAGAGCGTGTTTTGCTCTGTAAACTTGAGGTGGTACCACGATTTATTCGTCCTCTGATGAGCGTGAGCTTGTCGGAGGACTTTTTGTTTGACAAAGCGCAGAGGCAGGGGGTGCGGGAGTTGCATTTCGGGTTTTCATATGTAGGGCTTATATATCTGGTGATGCTTATGACACCGAATATTATCTGGAGTAAAAATCTGCCGAAAGATTATGAGAAATATGCTGCAAATGAGAACAAGGTGCTGCTCGCTTTTGAGCGCATCGGCGAGGTGCTTGTGAGTACGCTGTGCCTTATCTTTTCGGATTTCAACATCGGCAGCATACGCCCGTGGAGCATAGTTCTGCTTGTGTCGTTTTTGCTGATGATATTATATGAGATATACTGGATAAGATATTTTCTGAGCGAAAAGACGATGAGGGATATGTACAGCAGTATCCTCGGCGTACCCGTTGCGGGAGCTACGCTGCCGGTAATTGCATTCGGGCTGCTTGCGGTGTACGGCGGAAACCTGCCGATGCTTATCGCAGTTATCATTCTCGGCATAGGTCATATCGGCATACATCTTAACCACAGGAAAGAGGCAAAGGCTGATAAATCAGACGAATGAAAGGAGCGTGCATTTTATGGCAGCGGTCGCAAGGATAGTCTGGGCAGTTTTGTTGGGGCTTGTCTCGCTGACGAGCTATCCGGCGGTCATTCATGGGTTTATAATACGGCGAAAAACTGCGGCAAAGCGAGTAAAGCTCGAGCCTTTCGGCAGCAATGCGGCGATCTTTTATCCGTATCTCTGCGGTGCGCTGGCATTGGCAGGCGGATACAGCCTGCTGGCGTTCACACAGGACAAAGATAAGCTGCATCTCGTAGTTATGGCGGCGGAGCTGCTTGCAGCACTTGTGTTTCTGATAGTCTGGTTATGCCGCAGCAGCATTTATCTCACCGATACACATATCATACTGCCTGACAGCGCAAGGAACGCAAAGCAGTGCAGCTATTGCAGCGGCGGCGGAAAGGTCGAGTTCACGTTTGTCACAAAGTTCTCAAAGCGTCAGCAGATGTTCAGAATAGTTGGCGACGCAGAGCTTGCGGAGAAGATGCTGAAAGAGCATTACAACTGCTCGGGCAGACTTGTTGAGCTGAAAAATGACAATGATGATGCTGATGAAAACGAGTAAGAAAATTAAAACACGATAAAACAAAACGGAGGAAAAGAAAATGACTTGTTACGAAGAACT
This sequence comes from uncultured Clostridia bacterium, assembly GCA_947307175.1. Lineage (GTDB taxonomy): Bacteria > Bacillota > Clostridia > Oscillospirales > Ruminococcaceae > Hominimerdicola. Next base: position 26,975 of record CAMZIK010000003.1, on the reverse strand, counting down.
TGTAAGACGTGGGCTTATCGCTCAGGTCACAGACGAAAAAGAAATCAGCAATATGATCGACAACGGAAAGGCAGTTTTCTACATCGGTTTTGACCCGACAGCTGACAGCCTTCACGTTGGACACTTTATGGCGCTGTGTCTGATGAAGAGGCTTCAGATGGCTGGCAACAAGCCTATCGCTCTTATCGGCGGCGGTACTGCTATGATAGGTGACCCGTCGGGTAAATCTGACATGAGAAAGATGCTGACAAAGGAAACTATCGAGCATAACGTGGCTTGCTTCAAAAAGCAGATGAGCCGCTTTATCGACTTCTCTGACGGCAAGGCTATGATAGTAAACAACGGCGACTGGCTTCTCGACCTCAACTATGTTGACGTTCTGCGTGAGGTGGGCGCTTGCTTCTCGGTAAACAAGATGCTGACATTTGAGTGCTACAAACAGAGAATGGAAAGAGGACTCACATTCCTTGAGTTCAACTACATGATAATGCAGTCTTACGACTTCTATATGCTGTTCCAGAAATACGGCTGCAATATGCAGTTTGGCGGCGATGACCAGTGGGCAAATATGCTCGGCGGCACAGAGCTTATCAGAAAGAAACTTGGCAAGGACGCTCATGCAATGACCATAACTCTGCTGCTCAATTCCGAAGGCAAGAAAATGGGCAAGACCGAAAAGGGCGCAGTTTGGCTCGACCCTGAAAAGACTAGCCCGTATGATTTTTACCAGTACTGGAGAAACGTCGGTGACGCTGACGTTATCAAGTGCCTCAAAATGCTGACATTTGTGCCTATCGAGCAGATAGAGGAAATGGAAAAGACGATGCAGGGCGCAGAGCTTAACAAGGCTAAGGAGCTGCTGGCGTTTGAGCTTACCAAGCTCGTTCACGGCGAGGATGAGGCTAAGAAGGCTGACGACGCAGCAAAGGCTATCTTTGCAAAGGGCGGCGTAAGCGATGATATGCCGACCACCGAGATAGACGCAGGCGAGCTTGAAGACGGAAAAATAGGTATCCTCACGCTGCTGGTCAAGTGCGGTCTGTGTCCGTCAAACGGTGAAGCAAGAAGACTTATAACTCAGGGCGGCGTAAGCGTGAACGATGAAAAGCTCACCGACCCCAAGGCTATGGTAGACCTGTCTGATGCAGTCATCATCAAAAAAGGCAAGAAGGTCTTCCACAAGGCAGTGGCAAAGTAATACAATAGCGTATAATAAAAAGAGGTTAGTCCTTGGGACGTAACCTCTTTTTTTGATCGGGTGGTTTATTGTGGGTGTTCTCTTGGAATGATTTCTTTTCGATCTCTCTTGGAAATTCCTACTGATTATTCGCCGATAGGGTTTTATATCCTATCGGTGAATAATAAATAAGAGGTTTCTGAGGGGGAGTTTGAGGTGGAACTCTTCTCCAATAGAGTTCCACCTCAATAAATCAGTCTATCCAGACAAAGTTGTTATCGGTGTTGAGAAAATCTACGTTATACAGCAATATCACCTTGTCTATCTTGTTCTGCTTGATATACTCCGACACGGACAGCGGCTGTATGTGATAGTAACGCATATCTATCATCGTAACGTCCGAGTACATACTTGTGAAGTACGGCATTGCACAGTTTGCGTAGCTGTCCTTTAAGATAAGCACTTTTTTATCCTGCTGCGCACCTGTTGATTTGATGTTGATATTAGCAAAGTTGCCGCCGAAGAAAGTGGAGTACTTGTCCTTCTTTTCCTCAAAGGACGAGTCAAAGATAGTGTCCTTTGTTTCATTCTTATCAACATAGTTTACCGCCATAGAGTTGTTCTTGTCGGTGTAAAGCTTCATGGTGTCCTTTTCGGTAAATGCGGAAGGAGCTTTGGAATAGAGCGTTCCGAGGAAATCGGGTATCTCCTTGACGCTATATTCAGCTTTCAGCTCGTCTTCTCCCATGAACTTCATCAGCCCGTCAAATCCGACTCTTGCACCGTCTGATGTCCAGTGGTGGTCGGTTTTATAGAACACCTGAGTGCCGTCCTTGGCAGCCTCTTTCAGATCGTTGATAGGGCAGTAGAACTTGACCTTTTCCTCGAGCATACCCTTGACCTTGTCTATCGTTTCTTTCTGGTCGTCAGTCGTGTTGACGGAAGGCAGCTTGTCGTCCATAACGCTGATGCTGTTGGGAACGAGCATAAAGCTGATGTCAGCATCAGGACAAAGCTTTGCAAGATCGTTTATGCAGCCTACGTTGGTTTCTATCTGTTTGCTGTTTTCCTTGTAATCCTGGAGATAGTAGCCGTCCTTGCCGAAGTACACGCCGTTTTGCAGGTCGTGCAGGAGCAGTCTGTCTGCATCGGTCTTGAGCGTTACCAGCTCGTCCTTAAAAGGCAGCTGGTCGGAAACATACTTTTCAAGTCCATCGGTGAATGTTCCGTCTTTAAGGTTGCGCCATGAGAATGTCGGGAACTGAGCGAGGTTGCGGTTTTCCATTTCAGAGAACTCTCTGTCTTTGAGCAGAAAGCTCCACACTGCAAAGCCGATTATAAAGATAAGGAACACGCTGACCATAATGATCTGTGAGATCTTTTCTACTTTTTTATCCATTACGGTCACCTCCTAAAATCTGAAATAAAGGAACGGGTTGAACGAATTTCCTGCGAGGTATGCGGTGCAAAGAACGAGCAGACCAAGCACCATTACAGGCTGGAGAAAGCAGCTGTACAGAGCAGGGAAGCCGCCTTTTACGAAAGTTCCGATCTTTTTGATAAGCGGAGTCGAAGCGGCGATAAGTATAACAAATGTTACTGCATAGGTCGCAAGCCATGCAACAGCCTGATGATTTATAAGGTCGATGCCTCCAAAGCCGAACATATTCTTGAAATTCTGCGTCAGCTTTCCGAAATCGTCAAATGCGAAGATACCCCAGCCGATGACTATAAGTATCAGTGCATAGATATGTCCGATGACTTTAGGGATACGTGTGAGAGCTTTGAGCAAAAACAGCTTTTCACAAAGCAGGATAATACCGAAATAAACTCCCCATATCATAAAGTTCCAGTTTGCTCCGTGCCAGAAGCCTGTAAGGAACCAGACTATCATTATGTTGACGCACTGTCTGAACTTGCCCTTGCGGTTTCCGCCGAGAGGAATGTAGACATAATCCCTGAACCAGCTTGAAAGGGACATATGCCAGCGTCTCCAGAATTCTGTGATAGAATCCGAGATGTAAGGATAGTTGAAGTTTTCGAGGAAATCGAATCCGAACATCTTGCCCAGACCGATAGCCATATCCGAATAACCCGAGAAATCAAAGTATATCTGGAATGTATATGCGATGATCCCAAGCCATGCAGCAGTAACGCTCATATCGCTCTGCGGCGTATTGCTTATCGTATCAAACAGCGCACCAATGCTGTTTGCGAGCAGGACCTTTTTTCCAAGACCGATAGAGAAGCGTTTTACGCCCTCTGCAAACTGTCCCATCGTTTCTTTTCTCTGAGCAAGCTGCAAAGCAACGTCCTTGTATCTTACGATAGGACCTGCTATCAGCTGCGGGAACAGTGCAACATAAGTACCGAGTGTAAGGTAGTTTTTCTGTGCAGCAACGTCGCCTCTGTAAACGTCGATGACATATGAAAGCGTCTGGAAGCTGTAAAAAGATATACCAATAGGCAGCTTCAGCCCCAGCACTTTTATATGCAGACCGAAGATGTCGTTTGCGTTGTTGATAAAGAAATCCGTATACTTGAAAAACAGAAGCAATCCCATGTTCCACAGTATCGCCACAAGCAGCGAGACTTTCGGGACCCACGCTTTTCGCCCTTTGACTGTTTTATCTGCAAGCAATCCTGTTATATATGCAACGATAGTCGAGCCTATCATCAGAAAGACGTATACAGGCTCGCCCCATGCATAGAACACAAGGCTGAACACAAATAGTATCAGATTCCTGACCTTACGGGGAACGATATAATAGAGTATCAGTACCGCAGGCAGAAACAAAAACAGAAAAACCGTGCTTGAAAAAAGCATTTATTCTTTCACCGTACCTTTGTTTATTTCGCTTAAACTAAAATCAAGCCATGCTCCGCCTTTGCGGCAGAACATGACTGATGAAATGATCCTTATTAGCCGATGATCTCCTTAGCCTTGTCGTTGTTGTTGGACAGGCACATGAAAACATAGTTTCCGTCAACTACAAGTACAGGGTTGTTGAGCTTGTCCATCTCGGCAGGAACATAGTCCTTGAAACCGTTCTTCTGGTTCTCGATACGCTGCTTGAGAGCAGTCTCGATCTCCTTTGCAGAGCTTTCGTCCTTAGCCTCGAAGCAGTCGATCTCGTGAGCAGAAGCACCTGAAGCGTCAACGATGCAGACAGCCTTGTTGTAAAGATCCTTCTTAACGCCGATCATCTTTTCGATCCTGTTCTCGTCAAACTCTGTCATTGTTGCCTTTACAGCATCGTCAAGTGAATCCTTGAGCTTGTTTGCGATAGAAGTGATGTCCTTGGTCGTAGCCTCGGAGGTCGAAACAGCGGTCGTGCTGTCAGCGGAGCTTGATGCAGCCTTGCTTGAAGATGTTTCGGCAGTGCTGCTTGAATCACCGCATGAAGCAAAAGCCATAGTTGTCATTACTGCTGCGGCAAGTACCGCACAAATTGCTTTCTTTGATCTCATAAATATCTTTCCTTTCAAAATTAAGTTTCATCAATGATATAGTTCAACCAATACTTGCAATACTCAATATTGAGATGTATGCCGTCGGTGCTTGCTTCCTCCGGGAGCTTGCCGTCTTCTCCGGCGACCGCAGTGTCACACTGAAGATATATGCAGCCGTTTGCAGCAGCGAACTGCTGGATATATCCGTTGAGTGTTTTGACATTCTCATTGTTTATTGCATCCCCCTGAAGCTCTCTTGTAGCTGTCACGGGAAGTATCGATTCACAGTATATTTTGGCATTCGGGCTGTAAAGCTTTATAGTCTGCACAAGCTGGGAATAGTAGTTTATAAAGCTGTCATAGTAAGGCCAGCCCATCTCGTTCGTTCCGAAGTTGATAAATACACGCCCGAACTGATGTCCCTGTGCAAGCGCATCTATGACCGTACCCATCGTGCCGTTGTCAAGCGTTATCGCCTGCGTTTCAAAGACTGTCTGTATATTCAGACCTATGCTGCAATAGAATGTAGCTTTGGGTCTGTCGCAGGTGTTGAATAGTCCTACTGTCCTTGAATCTCCGATAAACAAAGCGTCTGCAAGTTCGTCCTCGGTATCTCTTGCAACCGAATAAGGATGAGCGTCATCAGGCAGCTGAGGCTGATTGGCCTGAGAACTGCTGTCCGCAGCAGAATTGTCGGTCTTTATTTTTGAGCTGTCGTTTTCGTTCTGAGAGGAACTATCCGTTTTCGAGCTGTCTGCTTTGACCTGTGAGCTGCTGTGATCGGAGAAGGTAAAGAACTCTCTTCTGCTGCCTGCGGAATGGATCATCCAGCCGACCGCAAAAACGACGCACAAAAGACAGCACAGAGAAATGATATTCTGCTGCAGACGGACTCTTGACCGCTGCTTGCTGCTGTTGTCTTTCTTTTGTTTCATTTTCTCAGATCCTCTTAGGTTCACTATTTCACATATACAGTTATGATACCACATTCGACTTATTTTTTCAAGCCTATTTGCGAATTTTACAAATAATTTTTAAAACAATGTGCATTTTGCACAAAACTAAGCGCTGTAACCCTCTAACAAGTAGAACAATTATCGTAAAATGTCCATTCTGTCGGACACTTAAAGTTCCCAGAGAGCATTTGTTTTATAAAAAACGGGGACAGACCCATCTTTAAACGAGTTTGTCCCCGAACAGATCTTTATTATTCAGACAGTTCTGAGAAAGCCTTCAAGGTTCTCAGCTATTTCCGAGACCGGAAGCCCTACGACATTGTAGAAATCGCCGTCTATCTTCTTGACGAGCATAGAGCCGATCCCTTGGATACCGTAAGCGCCTGCCTTATCCAGCGGTTCGCCCGAACGGCAATAGATGTCGATGTCGGCATCGCTGAGATTTCTGAAGGTGACCTTGGTGTTCACTGAAAACGACAGGAATCTTTTCTGGTAGCCTATCGTAACTCCGCTGACAACCACGTGTTCTTTTCCCGAAAGGGCACGAAGCATACGTTTTGCATCGTCCTCATCGCTTGGTTTTCCGTAGATGACACCGCCGCAGATGACCATAGTATCGCAGCCGATAACTATGCTGTTATCGTAGATGTCGGCGATATATCTGCACTTTAGATCTGAAAGATACTCGGCAGCCTCGTTTGTCGGGATATTTGCAGGCAGCTTTTCATCGCATTCAGGCGGTATAACCCTGAAATTTGAGCAGATGAGCTGCAAAAGCTCCTTGCGTCTTGGTGACGATGATGCAAGAATAACATCATACTCTCTGAGGGTATCACGAATTGATAATGACATAAAACTATCCTTTCTTTCTTCTTATCTCTATGTATATTATCAGCAAAAACAGGCGGAAAAACACCGCCTGTTAGTTTGTATTATGATGATTAGCGGTTTTTGCCTTTTGAGCCTTATCTCAGATCTCCGATCAGAGTTTGCTTCCGCACTGTGAGCAGAAAGCAACATCAGATGGCTCCTTGTGACCGCACTGCGAGCAGAAAACAAAGCTTTCTGCAGCAGGAGCAGGTGTAGGCTCGTTTATAACAGGAGCAGCTGTTTCAGGCACAGTGGTCTTTTCGGGATCCGGCTCACTGTTTGTGATAGTGTTTGTTGCAAGAGGATCGGTCTGCGGAGCTGACGGCTCTGCCTTTTCCGGAACAGGAGGAACAGGTGGGATATCAGCAGTTGCTGCACCCGGTACCTGCGGTACAGGCGGAACGTCGTTAAGCGGAGGCAGAGGAGCGTTCTGCGGATTCGGCTGAGTCTGATGAGTATTCATATCAGCACCGATCTTGTTCTTATTTGCATTAGCAGGGGAGTTTCCGGCAGCGGTCGGGTTAAAGCCTGTCTGCTGGTGTGCAGGAACAGGTGTCGGTACAGGAGCAGGAGCAACAAAGCCGCCCTGATTAGGCATGCCGCCCTGATTAGGCATACCACCCTGATTAGGCATACCGCCCATATTGTTGTTATATGCCATACCGCCGTTCATACCGTTATTCATGCCGCCGTTCATAGGAGCGCCCATTCCGTTGTTTATTGGTGAGCCCATGCCCATGCCATTATCAGGCTGTTTTGTGCCGCATGAAGGGCAGAAGGAAACTGCAATAGGTATCTGAGCCGAGCAGTTTACACACAGTTTGATGCCTCTGATGTTGTTAAGCTCGTTGTTGAGCTGCTGAAGCCTTGCAAGACAGTCATCTATATTTCTTGCAGTATTCTGAACATACTGATCCTGTATCTGATCTTTAAGATTGAGTTTAACATATCTTCCCAGATCGGTGTACAGCTCGTTGATCTGATTGTGTGTCTGCTGGATCTGCTGATTTACTGCTTTTTCTCTTGGGTCTGTGTTTGATAAGAATCCCATAATGATCACCTCATTTTTTATATTACTCGGTCTGATCGACCGATTTGGTTACTTTTTCAGCCTGCTTTTCACTTTGCGAGGAACTGCTTTGCTCGTTTTTGACCGTAGTTTGAGCAGTTGTTTGTTCTTCTTCGGGTCCGCTTGTCTTCAAAGTCGTACTTGCCTTCGGCTGAGTCTGCTGCTGTTCGGTTGTTGTTTCAGGAGGCTGTTCGCTCTCTGCGGTCGTCTGAGTTGCAGTCTCCGCCTCTTTTCTCAGTTCTTCCTCAGACTTCTTTCCTCTTTCCACAGCCTTCTGGCTCACTTTGGAAAGACTGAGCGATGTGCCGGGGTAATAGTGTTTTAGTATCTGGTCGTAGCTGTATCCGTTTCTGGCATACATACATGCGCCCCACTGTGACATACCGACTGCGTGTCCCCAGCCGTATGTAGTGAAAGTGAATTTTCCATTTGCATAGCTTATTTCAAAGGCTCTTGATCTGAGTCCGAAAAGGCTTTCGATCTCCTTGCCTGTGGTTTTTGCTTTTGAGTCTATCGACATACCGAAAATGTATTTGCCATATCGGCTGTCGGTTATCCTGAACCAGTTTTTAACATCTTCAGACAGCGTGATGTGAAATCTCTGCTCAAGCTTTGTTTTGACCTGCTGAAGTGTAAACGATGTCTTTCGTCCCCAGTTGGGGTCTTTGCTGTCGTATGCGCTCTTAACGCAGGTCAGATAAGGATACTTTGAAACTATCACATCTCCCGAAGGTATGGTATATCCAGCGGTCGAAGCAGAGTAGAGCGTGTTAGCGATACTGCCCTTATAGGTCATTACCTGACCTTCGACAGCCCTTACACAGCTTTCTATCTTGGCGGTATAATTTCTCTTTATGCCGACAGTTTCAAGCATACCAATGCTGTCACTGTATCTGAGGCAGGAGTAAGCCGCAACAGCCTGTGCCTTGATCGCTTCCTGTCCCCAGCCGTCACCGATCTCGTTGTACACGATAGCGCAGACGAGCTCGTGGGCGTTCATAGTTACTGTTTTGCCAGTCGTAATATCTCTTACCGTAAAAAACTCGCTGCTTATATCTCTTGAAGCATAAAGCCTTGATGAAGCAGGCATATTGTCGGAATAGCTGAAGCTTTTATCCTCAGGTGCGACCCTGAAATCCGCAGTTTCAGGATCATCTTCTTTTTCCTCTTTTGTTTCTTCCTGCTTATTTTCTCCTGACGATGAGCCGATATAGGTCTGAGCCATATCATAATCGCTCAGGGGAGCTTTCCGAAACGTCATGACCGCAAGGCTGCCTGTCTGCTGCTGTGATGTCTGCGAGTCTGCTGCCTGTGATGAGCTTTTAATATCGTTTCCCTGCTGCTGCGGTTTTGAGATCACAAACGCTGCAGTTATCACGACAGCTGCCGCACAGACTGCACCTGCTGCACACAGTTTAGCTTTGCCTATCCGTTTCACGAGTCCTTTTATTTTTGTTAAGCCTTGCATAAAAAACCTCTTTTTAAGATATGATTTTTTGCTGTCAGCTCAAAATTTTTACATACAATTTAATTGTAAACACCACAACAAAAAAAGTCAAGACCTATACAAAATTAGTCCTGACTTTTCAGCATTTTAAACAACTTTTAAATCAATATACGGGCATATTGCACATAAGCCCTGCACTATATTTTGTGCTTGCTTTTTTACCATGGCTTGAAGAATCTTGCGCTGTCAAACGCAACGCACAGCTGCATCGACTCAAACCACGCAGCGACTGCGCCGCCGACATATTTTGGTGAGTAATAGTAGACCGCACCGTTTGAGTTATCCTCGCCGTTGAGCGCTCTCTTGCAGCAGTTTATCGTGCTCTGGTTTGGCTTGTTTGCCTTTGTGTAGTAGTTGGAGATGGCTGTGAACTGATTTGAAGCGGTGAGAACAGCCTTTATGTTCGTTGCATATGCAAATCTCGGCGATTTTACTCTGTTGATAACGACATTTGCTATCGCTATCTTATAGTATTCCGCACAGTAGCCTGCTTCTGCCTGAACGACATAGCAAAGCATATCAAATTCTTCTGCGGTATACTTTATCTTAGGTGAATTGTAAATCGTCTTTGCGGCAGGTGCTTTTGTTGTGGTAGCAGCCTTTTTCGTGGTGGTCGCTGGTCTTGTTGTGGTAGTCGGCTGAGTTGTGACAACAGCTTTTGTGGTGGTCGCCGCTGCAGTGGTGGTTGTAACAGGGGCTGCGCTCGTAGTGGTAGTTACTGCTGCCTGAGAAGCCGTTGTAGTCTGAGATGTTGTTTGCGAGCTGCTCTCGGTGGTTGTTTCCGAAGAAGCCTTTGTGGTAGTAACAGTCTGATCTGCCTTTGCTCTATCGTATTCACCGATTCCCGCCTTATGCCATTGGAACTGTCCTTTAGCGGTATAGGTGTCAGAAACTGTTGTGGTCTGCGAAGTGGTCGTAACAGACTCGGACTGGGTAGTTGTCTGTTCAGCTTCACTGCTCTCATCGGTAGTTTCGATAGAATTTCCCGTAAAGATAAACACACCTGCTGCTCCGAGCATTATCAGCATCATGCAAACCAGAGCTGTAAGTCTGGCAGCCTTTCCGCTTGTACGTGGCTTTGAGTGCTTGTTTGTGTCCTTTTTCATTATCCGTCACATTACCTTTCCGGCAGCCTTCAGCCTCGGACTGCCTTTTATTATAGTGTATCCCGATCTTAGAAATCCCAGCCGAAATAGACCTTCTTATTGCCGTATTTATTGACCCATACAGCAGGGAAGTATATTTCGCTTTCGGGCTTTTCCTTGTAGGATTCGGTTATCTTTTTGATGTCATCGCTTGCTGTGAGTTTTTTTGCAACTATTACCCATCTGATGCCCCAGCATTCGTCAGAGCAGGTAGAAAGGGTGAGGTAGTCGTCCTTGTCGGTGCAGTTTATGTCAGAAGAATACCACGAATACTTCCTGACATTGCTTATCCACTCGTTGAATTCATTTGTCTTGCCCTCAAGATCCTGAGCAGACCAGTATCTGAAGATATTTCCGTTGTCCGCACTCTCGAAAGCATTGGTAACAAAGCAGCCGATGATGGCATACCTCTGATTTTTGCTGTCATAAATTGTATTGAAGTTTATAACGGCGTTTTTCTTCAGGAAATCGACGCCCTGCTTATATTCATGGATATGTGTCAGACCTGTTCCTATGTAGCCCATATGGTGTCCGTAAATGGTGATGTTGTCTGACTGCTTGTCCTTTTCGATAGTACATCTTGAATCCGCAAAAAGCGTACCTGAGATGCTGTACTGTTTGTCGAGGTTCAGATAGAGATATTCGTCATTGTCCTTGCCCTTGACAACGGCTGTGTTTATATATGCATCGCCTTTGCTGTCGGTATGCGTAGGTATTGACAGCCAGCCGACAACGTCCTTATTCTTTTTGAGCAGCTTTTCTGCCCATGGCTGAACAGTCCGTTCAGCCGCTGTGTTTTTGGGGTCTGTGGGCTGTGAAGGAGACGAAGGGTCTGACTTCTGTGTCTGAGCAGGCTGCTGTGAGGAAGGAGATAACGGTATATCGTCTTCAAGCTGCGGAGCATAGCTCAGAAGCTCCTGTTTGTAATTCTCTTCTATCCCTTTGTTTCGCAAAAACAATCCCAGCTGGACCAGCGATGCGATGAAGACAACTATTGAAAACAGAAAGACTATCTTGCGCAGTTTTTCGCTCCTGTTATCTTCTCTCATCGGGAAAAGGTATCTTTTTATACTGAAGTCATTGATCTGTGGCATTGTGTTTTATCCTATCCTGCATCTGCGGTGCAAAGCTCAAGGATCATTTCAAGCGCTATGTGCGCCGATACCGTCCTTACAGTTTCCCTGTCAGGATCGGTGTAAAGCTCATACACCCTTATGTCTCTGACTATCTCGTTATTTATGTCTCTTACGCTTATATAGACCGTACCTGCGGGCTTATCTCCGCAGCCTCCAGGTCCTGCTATACCCGTTATACCCACGGCGACATCAGCCCCGAAAAGCTCCATTGCACCTTTGCTCATCTCGCTTGCTGTCTGCATCGAGTAAACGGTATATTTGTCTAAAGTCTCTTTTTTAACGCCAAGTATTTTCTGCTTTATCTCCTCGGTGTAGCTACAAACGCCGCCGAGAAAGATCTTTGATGCACCTGCAACGGAAGTTATCTTTTCGCTGACCATTCCGCCGGTGCAGCTTTCCGCTGTGCAAAGACTTTTACCCGACTGTATCATATATTTTACTACACCTTCGGCGACGGTGTCAATAGTTTTTGTTACCGAATTGTCATTTTTATTGATTTGCATAAAAAACGCACTCCTTTTGTTCCGATTTGCACATAAAACGCCGTAGATTTGTTGCTTTTTTGTTAATTTCTCAGTGCCGAAAACTATAAAACACGTTCTGTTTCAAACAGAAAAACGGTCACAGCTTAACCGTCCTGTAACCGTTTGAGCAAAAAATGGCTGTGTCAGTCGAGTCTTATCATCTGCACTGTCGTCTGTTCGAGAGCTTTCTGTATCATAGGCTCCCAGTCATAGAGCGCCTGTGCCTTTTCGACAGCTTCAAGGGTAGGTCTTGTTTTTGGATGCCTTGGTGTGAAAACAGTGCAGCAGTCCTCATAAGGCAGGATAGATGTCTCGAAGGTGTCTATTTTGCGTGCAGTTTCTATTATTTCCGTTTTGTCAAGTCCGATGCACGGTCTGAAAACAGGCAGACGGCAGGCAGCATCAGTGCAGACCATAGCGTACATAGTCTGGCTTGCGACCTGGCCGAGACTTTCTCCTGTAACGAGTGCCTGAGCGCCGTTTTTCTCTGCAAGCCTCTGTGCGATCTCCATCATCAGACGGCGCATAAGTATCGTGAAAAGTTCCTCGGGGCATTTGTCACGCAGAGTTTCCTGTATCTCGGTGAAAGGCACGCAGTAAAATGCAATGTCTCCGCAGTAATTCGTGATTATCTTTGCCAGCTTTTCTACCTTCATTCTTGCTCTGTCAGAGGTGTACGGCGGAGCTTCAAAATGAACGGCATCTATGACCGCACCACGTTTAGCCATCATATAACCTGCAACAGGTGAATCGATACCGCCCGAAAGCAGAAGCATGGCTTTTCCGCTTGAACCGACGGGGATACCGCCTGCTCCGTCAAGCTTGCCTGCGTGAATGAAAGCGTTCTGCTCACGCACCTCAACAGTCACGATAACATCAGGCTTGTGAACGTCAACGCTCAGGTGCGGGAACTCCTGCAATATCTTTCCGCCCAGCTCGTTGCATATGTCGGGACTCTTGTACGGGAATTTCTTGTCGCTGCGCTTTGCATCGACCTTGAATGTCCGTGCTGACTCCATTTCGTCACGGATATATTCAATGCAGTCGTTAAGGATAGCTTCCATTGTCTTTTCGACTACGCAGCAGCGGCAAAGCTTGATTATTCCGAATATCTTAGAAAGCCTGTCCACAACCTCGTCAACGTCGATGCTCTCGTCCAGAGGCTCGACATAAACGGTTGACTGAGATTTTGTTATTTTCATTTCGCCGATTTTTTTCAGCCTGCGCCTGATGCTTTTCATCATCATCGACTCAAAGGTACTCTTGTTCAAGCCTTTGAGCGCTATCTCTCCGTATTTGCAGAGTATTATCTCTTTCATTTTTATCTTTCCTTTCATCTATTGCATATGAATCAGAATTTATAGGTCTAATCAGGCTTTGAAAACCTGCCATAAAAACAGGTTTTTTCGTCCACCTTTTTCTCGTAAAAAAAGGTGGCGGGTCGAGGGCAGCGCCCTCGTCGCTCTCCGCAGAGAGCGAAATCCCTTACGTCAGGCGCACGGCAAAGGGTGAATTGAAAAACAGTCCTGTGGACTGTTTTTCAAGAGGGAAAGCCCTGTAAGAGAGGGCTTTCCCTTGCCCCGTGGTAACGCCAGCCGCCTCAAGCCGCCTGCAAAAAGGCGGATTGAACATCAGATGTAAAGCTCTTGTTTTTGGGGGCTTTCCGATCGCCCCCAAACCCCTTCGGGTGCACATCTTTATACATAGTAATAAACTAAATTCTGATTTACCCTATACTGCTTGTTATATCAGAAAAAAGCTCTGCTCTTATCCGTTCGCAGAACAGTTCAAAACGGCAGTCCTGTTCGTCGGAGAACACTCTGAACCTGCTTGTTTTTTCACAGCCTGCATCTGTTCGTTCTTCTATTGAAAGCCCGCTGAAAAAGCCGTTTGCAGCATCAAAGCTCAGATTTCCGCTTACATTGAACAAAGAGAGCTGAACCGTAAAGCTGCTTCCATTGCAGGCAAGCGCCATATCAATGCAGCGCACGAACTCACCGCTGCATTCATCAAGATCCCATTTGAAATGCAGATCGTTTATCGTTCCGAACTTGTGCCAGTTCTGCAATTCCTGCGGCAGCTCAGCTCTAAGTATTTCAATTCCCTCGATACCATTCTGGATAAACATATCATTCACCCCATACTATATTATTGTATCATCTTATTCTCGCAAGTGATGACTGCGCTTCACACAGTGCAGCCATCAGCGCATCTATGTCCTCAGTTGTAGTGTCCGCCGAGATGCTTATGCGCAAAACGCTGTCAGTCAGCTTATCTGGTATTCTGAACTCTTTTATCACCGAGCTTTTCTTTCCCTTGGAGCAGGCCGAACCGCTGGAAACGAAAATGTACTTTTTCTCAAGGAAATGCAAGAGTACTTCTGATTTCAAACCGTCAACGGATATGCTTGTTATGTATGGTGAGCCTGCGGCAAAGTTTACCGTGATACCGCCGTTCTCGCTGCATTTTTCCACAAGATGCTCCTGAACAGCTTTTGCTCTTTTGAGATTCTCCTCGACTTTCCCTTCAAGCGCTTTTACTGCTGCGCCGAAACCGCAGATAAGCGGAACGCTCTCCGTTCCTGAGCGAAAGCCGCTTTCCTGTCCGCCGCCGAGCAGAAATGCAGGGATATGAACTCCGTTTTTTACATATAAAGCGCCGATGCCCTTTGGTGCATAGATCTTGTGACCGCTCAGCGAGATCATATCCGCACACAGCTTTTTTACTGTAAACGGAAGCTTCATGAAACCCTGGACGCAGTCGCAGTGAGTCAGCACCTGCGGATACTTTTTCTTTATCAGACTGAAAGCTCCGCCCACATCGAACACAGCACCTGTTTCGTTGTTGACAAGCATCATGCTGACAAGGAATGTATCCTCATTGACTGCTTCAAGTACAGCTTTGGGGTCTATCTGTCCGTTTTCATCGGGCGAGAGTCTTACGACTTCGCAGCCCAGCTTTTCAAGCTTACCGATAGGGTTTGCAACGCTTGGGTGTTCGACTGTTGTTGTAACGACACGGTGTTTGCGCTTGCCGTGAGCAGCGAAAGCTCCGAATATAGCTGTGTTACTGCTTTCCGTTGCACCCGATGTAAAGAATATCTCCTTTGCCTGTGCGCCGACAGCACGGGCGATAGTTTCACGCTGCTCGGAGATAAGAGTTTCCGCTTCAAGTCCGAGACTGTGCAGCGATGAAGGGTTTCCGAAAGTTTCCAAGCCTTTCATTACGGCTTCGACAGACTGCCTGCACGGCTTGGTCGTAGCCGCATTATCAAGATATATCACAATATCCATTCCTTTCCCTCTGGAAGCAAGATGGTCAGAAGCAAGAAGCAGGAATACTCCGTGCTTTTTGACTATAAACAAAAATATTATATCACAAATCGAAAGCCATTTCAATTACATTATTTTTAAATCTTTTTCCGAGCCGTGCATAAAGTCTGTGTTTCTGCACAAATTAGTCGTGAACGGAGGAATGAAAAAATGAAATGCTCAAGACGCTGTCTAATAAGGATATTCAGCTTTGGGATCTTTGCGCTGATAGTTCTCATCGCAAGGAACTTTCAGCTTATGGACGATGCAAGCAAAAGCAGACTTGCACTTGCGAACAACTATTCGAGCGCTGTCGAGCAGCTTGCCGATGCCTGCAGAAATGTGAGCGAAACGCTTGAAAAGCAGCTTTACACAAATTCTCCCGATATGCACAGAGATCTTGCGGTAAAGCTTTATCAGCAGGCAAGCGCTGCAAAAGCTGCACTGTCGCAGCTGCCGATGGATAAGCCGCAGCTTGACAACACCTATAAATTCTTGTCTCAGGTCGGCAACTATTCGCTGTCCGTCACCAAAAAGCTTGACAAGGACAAGACTGTCTCGCAGAAGGATTACGACAACATCTCAAAGCTCTATGATTTTTCAAAGACGCTTTCGGAGGATATGTGGGAACTTGAAAACGAGGTGACCGCAGGAGAGTTAGATCTTGAAAATGCAGACCTGCCTGAAAAGCAGGACAGCACTCCGTCTGTTATCGACGGCTTTTCCGACTTTGAGGAAAGCTTTGACGACTATCCCAGCCTTATCTATGACGGACCGTTTTCGGACAACATCATGGAAAAGACACCGAAAATGACTGCAAATGAAGCGCAGGTGAGCGAAAAGCAGGCGCTGGAACGCTGCTGTATCGCTCTGAACTCCTCGGCTAACGACTTTGAAAGTATCAGCGAGGTAGGCGGAAAGATGCCGGGCTGGCGCTTCACAAATGCCGACAAGACCGTAAGTTGTGAGGTAACAAAGGGCGGAGGACATGTTTCCTATTTTCTTAAATGGCGTAATGTCGGAGAGGAGAAGCTCTCACGGGAAGATGCGCAGAAAGCAGCAGGGAAGTTCCTCGATTATGTCGGTATGCTCTCTATGAAAACGACCTATTCAGATGTTCAGGACGGAGTCATGACTATTAACTACGCCTATAACGACATCGGCACCTGCGTCTATACCGATCTTGTCAAAGTCTCTGTCGCAATGGATAACGGCGAGATACTCGGTTTTGACCAGAGAGGCTATCTTGTCAACCATACTAAGCGTTCCTATCCTAAAAAGCTTTATTCAAAGCTGAAGGCTCAGGAGAAAATTTCTCCGCAGCTCAAAGTTACAGGCTCTCAGCTGTGCATTATCCCGACAGATAACCTTGACGAGAAGCTGTGCTACGAGTTCAAGTGCAAAGCAAAAAACGACAGGAACGTGCTTGTCTATATCAACGCCGAGACGGGCGAAGAACAGCAGATACTTCTGCTTGTCGAAACGCCCACTGGAACGCTGACAGTCTGAAAGGAGAAAAACTATGGATTTTAACAGCTCAAAAACAAGGCAGAACCTTATGCGTGCATTTGCAGGGGAGAGTCAGGCGAGAAACCGCTATACCTTTGCGCAGGCGCAGATGATCGCCCAGAAGCAGTTCATGCTTGCAGACCTTTTCCGCTTCACAGCAGATCAGGAGAAAGAGCACGCCGAGATATTCTATGACCACCTCAAACAAAACGGAGCAGGGGAGACCGAGATACAGGCGGCATACCCTGTTGACGAGGACAGCTGCGATATAGCCTGCATACTTGATTCGGCAGCATCACACGAGTTCAAAGAGAGCAGCGAGATATATAAAGCTTTTGCGCAGACCGCCAGAGATGAGGGCTTTGCGCAGATCGCACAGGACTTTGAGAACATCGCCTCGATAGAAAGCACCCACGGTCAGCGATTTGAGCGAATGGCGCAGCTGCAAAAGGACGGAAAGCTTTTTTCGAGCGATGAAACGACAAAATGGATATGCCTCAACTGCGGCTATATCCTTGAAGGCACACAAGTTCCTCAGAATTGCCCTGTCTGCCATGGCGAGCAGGGTTATTATATCCGTCTTGATATGGCGGACTGGGGCTTGTATAGATAAATGTTTATACTTTTTCAAAAAAGTATAAACAAAGGCTTACCCGTTTTTCGAGTAAGCCTTTACATATTTTAGCTATCACTTGTTTCTCGGCTCACCGCAGTTGTTGCAGAACTTTCCGCCGTTCTGGTCATATCCGCACGCAGGGCAGGTCCACTTTTCAGCTTCGCTGTGCTGCATAAGCATTCCCATGCCCATAAAGCCGCTCATTGCCGGTGTCTTTGGCGGCTCGAGATGAGAGGAGAGCATTTCGCTTTCGGTGCATAGCCTTTGCGTGAAGTCTCTGAGCTTTTCGGCTATCGCACCTCCGCCGTGCTGGCTGATCGCCGCAGGGTCGAGCTTGAAGTAGGCAGACTTGTTCCCTCCGACAGACGAATCATCAAAGATCATCGTGTAATACGAGTCGCCCGAAGTGTCGGTCATACCTGAGAACGGGTCTTTTGAACGGTCGTATTTGAGCTGTCCGAGGTTGGTGAGGTTGCTTTCGGTTATAAACTTTTCAAGCTCTGCTATGACCTTTTCGCCTGCCTTGTAATCGGTCACCATAGCGTCCGCAGTGCCCTGCTGCATATACCACCTGACCGTCACCTCGCCGCTTTCGGTCCACTCTGCCGTTGTTGTGTCCTCATGGTGACTGTTCGGCGTCATACCGTTTGACCAGCAGTGATGCTCAAACTTGGTGAGCCTGCCGTGCTGTGCCGGCTTTGCGAGAAGAGCCGCAAGCTGCTCGTCTTGCTTATCACCTGGCAAAAGCCCCATAGCTTTCACAAGTGCGTTCTCCATCGGGAAAGCAGGCTGCTCCTGTTTTTCGGGCTGCTCGTCGGGTTTCTGTCCGGATATTCCCATAGCGCCGGGATAACCTTTGAACATCGGGTGACCGGGCTGTACCTGTGGTGTCAGATCTGCTTTTGGTCTTTTGTCTTTGTTCGGGTCAAGGTCGGGTCTCCAGCTTCCGCAGGTCGCACAGAACTTGCCTTCGTTTCCTTCTCCGTTACACAAGGGACAAGTCCACGCACCACCGCTGTAAGTCCATTCCTGTTCAGGCTCGGGTTCGGGCTTGGTCTCAGGCTCTGTTTTCTCTGTCTCAGGCGCAGGTCTCAGCGAACCGCAGTTCGTGCAGAATTTGCCCGTGTTTCCCTCAGCATTACACTCGGGGCATTTCCACGCACCGAGATTTGCCGACAGCGGAGTCTGCTTTGACGGGTCAACGCCCATAGGCATCCTGAAATAGTTCTTTTTCATCTTTAAGATGTTCGGGTCGGTAATGGGTATCTTCTTTTCACTTATAAAGTTCTCATCTGTGATATAGCTGCTGAATATTTTATTTATCTCGTCTATCACGTCGCCTGCGCCGTAGTATCTTGCTGTATCGCAGTTGAAAGAGAACCTATTCTGTATACTGTCGTCTGTGTAAAGCGTCATGCCTGATGAGCTTGAAAAGTCGTATATTTTCGGGCGGCTGTCTTTTTCGGGGTCAATGCGCATTTCGCCCCACGCATAAAGATTTTCCCTCTCAGCTATCTCAGCTATCTTCTGCAAAGCCTGCGCATCGGCACGGTACAGCTTTTCGGTCGTTCCGTCCATATCGGTCTTGTGCGAGTGCAGAAGTACATATTCACCGTTTACTTCTTTGAGCGTAAATGTGTCGCTGACACCGCTCAATGCCATCATTCCGTGCGAGCTTGAATGTCTGTCCGCAGCGATCAGCTTTCCGTGCGGTACAGTCATCT
The DNA here is from genome assembly GCA_947307175.1 of uncultured Clostridia bacterium. GTDB lineage: Bacteria > Bacillota > Clostridia > Oscillospirales > Ruminococcaceae > Hominimerdicola. The sequence goes on along the minus strand of CAMZIK010000003.1, from coordinate 7,978 downwards.
GCTTGACATCTTTAAGTGTCGGATATTCCTTTTCGATCATAGTGTACCTCCTTTTACTGTACTGGGTAGATCGGAAGCTCTACCTGTGCAAGCGAGCTGTCCGCATCATCTTTCTGCTGCTGGGTCTGGGTCTCTGTCTTTTCTGTCTGAGTCTGCGTTTGACTGCTGCTTGTTTCCTGCTGCGCCTGCGAGCTTTCCGCCTCTGATGAACTGTCACCTTTGCAGCCGCAAAGCAGCGCTGCGCACACAAAAATAACTATAAATGCCTTTTTCATTTTTCTCTCCTTATCAGCCGCCGCTTGTTATCTTTTTGATAAAATCCGAAAGCGTCCTGCCCTGATCATCAGGGTCGAGGTCAACATCCTTAGCACGCTGCTTCTGTCTTCCCTCAGGCAGAACGTCATAAGCAAGATTATGCAGCTGCCATTCATCAGCCATATCCTTTGCTGTCCTGAATGACACCATATCCTTGCCGTGAACAGGGTGAAGGTCGATAAGCGCCTGACAAATGACTTTCATATCAGCTTCGTTTCTCACCCTGTAAGAGTCGATTATCTTCCAGTTTTCCTTGCCGCTTGCCTGATCGACAGTGAACTGTGCGATGAAATCCATTCCGCCGTAGCTGAAAGAGTAATTGCTGCCCAGACCGTCTGTGCTTTTTATCTCTATGCTCTCTATCGTAGAGCCGTCGCTCACTGCTTTTGAGTAGCTTTCCATTGCGGTCTTGTATTTGCTGAAAGACTCTGAATCGTTTTTTTCTGCATAAGCGCAAAGTGCATTGACAAGAGCCTTCAGAGCTGTTTTCGCTGAACTGTCTGCATTGATAGTGTCGATATATTTTTTTACGCTCGTTGCAGCACAGTCGTTCTCGTATGCGCTTTGCCCGTCTGCCTTGTAAAGCGTACAGCTGCTGCCGCTATCTGAAAGCGTGATGCTTACATTTTCACCTATCTGCTGCATAGTGACAGGGTAGGAGAGCCTGTAAAGACCTGCATGTTCACCTTTTATCAGCGACGATACCGAATCCAGCGCAACTGTCTTTTTGCCATTCGGACCGTCAAGAACAAACTCCGTGAACGAGCGGTCTTTTATGTCAAGATAAAAATCAATGATTATCCCGTCTGAGACGACGAGTGCCGCACCCTTCAGGGTGTTTCTGCCCTGTGTTTCCTCCGCTGCCGCATAGCCGCCCAAAGAGCCTTGCATAATCAGTACAAGAGCAGTCAGCAGAGTACATAATCCTTTTTTCACAGCGCTCCTCCTTTTTGTGATTTATTTCAATCATTTTACCACGTAAGCAGAAAGATGTCAACAAAAAGAGCCTGCCCTGAGGCAAGCTCATTAAATCGATAATTATTAACCGTTAAAATATTTTACAATACGCAATACTTCGACCAGAATTGTCTTTGCAAGAATAATAAAACTCAGGATATAAAATATGACCTTATTAGCTTTTTCTTTCTTGCACAAACCTGCTATAATGCCGGATATAACTGCAGCTGCACCTAACGCACACAGTATTGCAAGCGAAGGATTCATCTGCTTGAATGAGACTGCTGCCGTTTCAGCAGCGCTGTCCTTTATTCCGCTGAGCGCAGACATGAGTGTTCCTGCAAGTACAGTTACTATCGCTGCTTTTTTCCATTTCTTATTGCCTTCCGGCTTTTTCACGGTCATAATAAAAATAGCACAAAAAGCAGAAACAAAGATGTTGATAAAAAAATGGGTATGCTCCCGAAATACAGTTTAAGCATATCTTATCACTCCGTTCGGACGCTTTTATTCGGCTTCTGCATTTTTGCTGTGTGGCTCGAAGCCTTTGAGCAGGCAGATGCCGAGAAAAGCAGTAAAGCCTGTTGCGGCGAACACGCTGAATCGCTCGAATATGCCGAAGTATGCCTTCGGGAAGATTCCCATGCCCGTAGGACCTGCAAACATCATACCGAGAGCGACAGTTGCCGCAATTGCGATATAGCGGAATTTCCCCTTTGAGCGATAGCCGCCCACCATTATCGTAACGAGCGACGCAATGGAGAGCATAACAACGATGGGAGTAACAACGTAAACGTGCATAACGTCCTGGAACTTGCCTGCATTGCCGCTGTCGGAAAGTGGGAACATTGAATAGCCGATGCCCGATACCCAGCTCATCGCCGTGAACAGATAAATACCGACTCTCAGCGGTTTGTTGAGCTTGCCCTGAATGAAAACGCACACAGCCATAAGGACAACGAGCGTGCATTTGCCAGACGGTGCGTCAAGTATATTCCACAGCAGTTTCGACGGCGCATTCTCTGCGCTGAGGTCACTGACCGCCTGCGACATCCAGTCATATCCGGGGTATGCCAGCGGCGAAAATATCACTGCCGCAAGGTACGACAGGAATGCCACCACGCCAAGCAGTCCGATGTAATTGATAAGTGTTTTCTGTTTCATTTTGCTGCCTCCTTAAAAGCTTTGTTTTGTTTTTCTTTTGTCCCTGCATTTTTTGTCTTTTTGTTTGTTCAGCCCTGAGATGCGAACTGTTTGCAGAACCAGCCGACATACTGTCCGAGCAGGTCTTCCCCAAGCGGTTCGCCGCAGTTTTTACAGTCGAGCATATAATCAAGTATCGAGTGAACTGTCATTGCAAACCCGAAAGCCGCCGTGTCAATGTCATCGCAGTTTATCTTTTTGTGCGCCTGCATAGCATAAAACAGCGCCTTTGTCGCACCGATCATTCTTTTTGTCTCGTCTGCGATTATCTTTGCTGCCGCAGGATCGGAAGTCCTCTGTGCATATATCAGCCGATAGAATTTCTCCATTGTTTCATCGCTGTTCATCTTTGCATATCCGCCGACTGCTATCATCAGTATCTCAAAAGCGCTTTTGCCCTGTATCAGTGCGCTGACATCGAAATTCGTCTCCGCAGTCTGCTGCTTCGCCTTTTCACGCAGATAAACATACATCTGCTCTATCAGCTTTTCCTTCGACTCAAAATGATTGTAAATAGACGGCTTTTTTATACCGACCTTTTCAGCTATCTGCCCCAGCGAAACACCGTTCAGCCCACGCTCGCAGGCAAGGTCGAGCGTCGCAAGGATTATCTCCTCTTTCTTGTCCATTCTGACCACCTCTTTTCAAAGCTAGCAGCCGTTAGCCTTTTAGCTACCTTTCGTTAGTTATTATACTACCGACCGTTAGTTTTGTCAATGCCCCTTTGTGTGATTTTACATTTATTTAATACTTTCTCCCGTTTCGCTGTGCGGATCATGTATCAAGACAAGCGGCAAACCATATTTTTGAGAATTGTTTACCACTCGGTCTTGACGATTGTAATATCATTTGCTATAATCATATTGAGTTCAGAATTTATGAATGGAGTGAATTCTTATGAAAAAAAGACTGCTCTCCCTGCTGCTTGCAGCAAGCCTTATTTTCGGCTCTGCGGCTGTTCTGCCCGAGGGAGTATTCGGTGAAAGCACAAGCATCACGGCAAGCGCAGAGGTCTCGGGTGATTATGAGTACACCAAGCTTGATGACGGCACGGTGCAGATAGATTCATACAAAGGCAGTGCCGCTACGGTGAAGATACCTTCAACGATCAATAAAATGAAGGTAACAAAGATAGGTGATAGAGTCTTTAGTAATAATAGTACTATCACGAGCGTAACTATCCCCGATACTGTCAAAGAGATCGGCATCTATGCGTTTTATGGCTGTTCAGAACTGAAAAGTGTTACCTTCCCAAGTAGCTTGACGGCGATCGCAAACAATTCATTCAACAACTGTTCAAAGCTTGCAAGCATAACCTTGCCAAGTAAGCTCAAGACTATCGGCTATTGTTCATTCTACGGCTGCAGGAGCCTTAAAAAACTGATAATCCCTGACAGCGTTACGACAATAGATGACAGCGCTTTTTGTTATTGTTCAGGTCTGACAAGCGTAAAGATCGGAAAGAGTGTTAAAAGCATCGGTAAGAATGCATTTTACAGCTGCGGCAATCTTGCGAGCATATCTTTCCCGAGCAGTCTGAAAAAGATCGGTTATAATGCTTTTGACTGGACTCAATGGATCAAGGATCAGCGGAAGAAAAAAACGCTGGTCGTTGTAAACGGCATACTTATAGATGCTTATAACGCAACAGGCAAGGTAAAGATCCCAAGCACCGTTACATCCATAGCCGGTGCAGCTTTTACAGATAACGGAAATGTTACAAGTATTTCTATCCCAAAGACCGTTACATCTATCGACGAACCTATATTTTATGATTGTACTGCTTTGACAGCTATAAACGTTGACAGTGAAAACACCAAATACAGCTCAGAAAACGGCATACTCTATAACAAGAAAAAGACCAAGCTGATAAAGTGTCCGCAAAGCAAGAAAAATGTCACTATCCCATCGACCGTCACGGAGATATGTATCAGTTCATTCTGCGACAACGTAAATCTGCAGAGCGTAACGTTCCCTAAATCCCTCAAAAAGATATGCAATGCGGCATTTGAACGATGCACTTCTCTTAAATCTGCCGTTCTTCCAAAAGGTCTGACAACGATCGAAGAATACGCATTTAAAGATTGCAGTCTTCTTGAAAAGGTAACTATCCCCGAGGGAGTAACCACGATCAGAGGAGATGCTTTCTACGGCTGTACCAGCCTCAAGAGCGTTACCGTTCCAAAGAGCGTGACGTATATAGGCGGAAGTGCATTCGGAAAATGTCATGATTACTCGCAGTATAAGGAATGTAATGTTGAAGGTTTTGTGCTTCGCTGCTATGTTGGAAGCGCAGCGGAGTCGTATGCAGCAAGGGAAGGAATAGAGTATAAGCTCATAGACTCAAAAGTCCCTGACGGATTTGAAAAAAGCGGCGCAAAAAAGATCAGCGAGACTCCGTTCAATCATTTCAGTGCTACTGATTTCGGATTCGGTATCTATGCCAACGAAAAGAACAATGGACTTTATGTCATCAATAAGTCAGTTCTGTATTATATCTCCGCATCAACAGGAAAGACCTCAAAGGTCTATGATTTCAGCTCTCTTGCATCAGATACTATAAAGAATTCCTACGTCTGCGGAAATAAGCTTTATGCTGTTGGCAGTAATTATCAGAACGGAAATTATAAATACAACATATATATCTATAACCTTGATACCAAAAAGCTCGTAAAGCGTATGTCCACAAAAATAGAAGCCGGAGCTGTTGCGGCTGATACAAAAGGAAATATCTTCGTCTCTGACGACTCAACGATATACATGCTCACATCGGCAGGCAAAAAGATCTCTGATGTCTCTGTCGGAAATAATTATGTATACCGATTCACAGGCTATGACGAAACAAACGGCAACCTGTATTTTGAGGGATATTACGACTATCTTTACTGGGGCTATCATCATGACTTCAATGCGCTGTTTTCAGCAAACGTGAAGAATAATAAGATAAGCTTTACTTCAAAATACATAGACCTTCTTTATCAGCGATATTATTATGACCACAACAATTCTTCCGATCTGATCGACGGAAGGTATCTGGTAAGTGCGAACAACTATGTTAATTATATTGATTCAAATAAGTTTGATCTTACAAAAGACAGTGTTACGCCGCTGCTCAGTGTGGCAAGACCGCAGCTTGAAAACGGCGAGTCGGGCGTTGATACGAAAAGCTTCGGCACAAGAGCGCAGTATATCAAGGGCACAGATTCGTTTGTATTCTACGGCAATTCAAATACTCTGTATGAGTTTGATAAAAAGGGAAATCAGCTTTCGAAATTCAAGACCCTGACCCACGTGTTCTCAATGAACAAGGTAGGCAATAATATCATTGCTGTCGAGCAGCATGACTCAAAGAGCTTCTACCTTGAAGTAATACCGTGGAAAAGAGCTACTAAAGTTACTATCACCGCACCTTCAAAGAACACCGTTGTCGGCAAGACGATAAAACTCAGTGCAAAGACAGACAGCGTAATTAATGAAACTCTCACATGGTCAAGCAGCAATACCAAAGTCGCAACTGTTTCTTCTGACGGAAAAGTCTATGCAACAGGAACAGGCACAGCGACCATAACCGTCACAACAAACAACGGCGTCAAGTCTTCTGTCAAGATAACCGTCAAGGCAAATTCTGCTCTTGTTTCACCTGTTATCAAGACAGCCTCAAAGGGAGCAAAAAGCACCAACGCATCGTCACAGAACTATACAGTCTGGTCTGATGTAAACAACTCATATATCTATGAAGATAAGGATCAGAACATATGGCGTGCAGAGTATATCGGCAAGAAGATCAAAGTCGAAAAGTATTCCCAGGGCGCAAAGAAGCTGCTTTCGACATACACAATAACACCTGAGCTGCCGATATTCGGCGGAGTATATTTCAGCAGCGACTACAACTATGTCGTTACTGGACAGACAAATCCCAAGTACAGCGACAGCGTTGAGGTAATGCGCATAACACGCTACACAAAGGACTGGAAGAAGAAAGACCATGTCAGCATAAAGGGTGCAAATACGTATACCCCGTTTGATGCAGGCTCGTGCAGATTCGCCGAGATAAGCGGAAAGATATATATCCATACCTGCCATGAGATGTATAGTGGACATCAAGCTAACATGACCTTTGTTATCAATAAATCGAAAATGAAAGTCGTTGACAGCTATTATGATGTAATGAATATTGCGCAGGCAGGTTATGTCAGCCACTCGTTCAACCAGTTCATAAAGACGGACGGAAAAGAGATATTCAGAGTTGATCACGGAGATGCTCATCCACGAGGTATTTCGATAACCGCTTTCAAAGTCGGTGGAAAAGTAACAGATGTAAGATATACGATACCTGTTTCTTTTGACGGAGCTTCGGGTCAGAATTATACGGGCGCATCTGTCGGCGGATTTGAGATATCGAAGAACAGCCTGCTTATAGCCTATACAAAGGACATCAATAATGATACGAATCGTAGGAATATCTATGTAAGTATTACCGACAAGCTTTTCAACAAGACCGATGAGGTCAAGCTCACATCATTTACGGAAAAATCAAATGTGCGTGCAAGCACACCGCAGCTTGTAAAGGTTTCTGACTATCTGTTTGTTGTTATGTGGGAGGAAAGAAATCTTAATAAGAATACAACAGAAGTCAAGATGCTGCTCATTGACGGAAGCGGCAAAAAGTGTTCCGCTGTAGGAACAGTTAAGGGCAGACTTTCGGACTGTCAACCGATACTTTGCAAGGACGGCTGTATCAGATGGTATGCGACCAACGGTACATCTCCGACATTCTATGCTGTTCAGCCGTTTGAGATAGGCAGCCTGCATGAGCACAAATTTGCAAACCCGAAAGTGACTAAAAAAGCAACTTGCACGCAAAACGGAACGAGAGTTTTGACTTGCACTATCTGCGGAAAGAAGAAGACCGAGACCATAGCTGCAACAGGTCACAAGTGGTCGGCTTGGAAAACGACGAGCTCAGATAAGAGCAAAAACACTTACACTCAGACAAGAAAATGCACAGTTTGCGGAAAGACGCAAACGCAGTCATATCAGCGCTTTGCGGGCGCAAACAGATACGACACGGCAAGGCTTATCTCTAAAGGCTCATACCCAAGCGGAACGGGTACGGTCATAGTTGCAACGGGACTTGATTTCCACGATGCACTTGTTGCTGTGCCGCTTGCAAACGCTTACGATGCACCGCTTCTGCTGACGACTAACAAACAAGTTACTAAGCAGACAGAGGAGGAGCTTAAACGTCTCAAGGCTAAGAAAGTCATTATTGTTAGCACAAACGGAGCGGTTGGTTCGGTTGTTAAGGCTGCACTGGCGAAGTACAACCCGACAATGATAAGCGGTAAGAACTGCTTTGAGACGGCTGCGAAGGTTGCAACAGCGCTGCAGACCAAGACAAAGAAAGCTCCTGATACTATTTTCTTCGCAACGGATTCAGCGTTTGCAGATGCTCTTTCGGCTTCACCTGTGGCAGCGATAAAGAATGCGCCGATAATCTACC
>CAMZIK010000002.1 GCA_947307175.1 uncultured Clostridia bacterium | reverse complement strand
TAAGCTCTTCCTTGATACGCTCTGCGGTGATAACGTTGGCGTCAACGCCCATACCTATTGCAAGTATGATACCCGCTATACCCGGTATGGTGAGCGTGAATGAGTCGAAGTTGCCGAAGAAGCCTGAGATGCAGGCAACTGTTCCTGTTACCTGTCCGAAAAGTGCGATAGAAGCAACAAATCCGGGCAGACGGTAGAAGATTATCATATACAGTGCGATGATGCAGAATGCGATGACACCTGCAAGAAGCATTGCATTCAGAGCGCCTTCACCGAGTGATGCGGAGATGATGTTCGTACTTGTTGTTGAAAGCTTGAATGGGAGCGCACCTGCGTTGATCTTGTTTGCAAGGCTGCTTGCTTCGCTCCATGAGAAGCTTCCTGTTATACGGCAGCTGCCGTCGGTTATTGCAGCCTGAACAGTCGGAGCAGAGATACAGGTATCGTCCATCCAGATAGAGATCTGTCCTTTGCTTGAGGCAAGCTCTGTTGTTGCATCGGCAAAAGCTGATGAACCGCTGTCGTAAAACTCAAGGCTGACCTCATATCCGGCGCCTCCGTCGGAAGACTGAGTAGCTTTTGCTTTCTTGACATCCTTACCTGTGAGTATCTGCTCACCTGTCTGCTCTGAACCTTTGCGGAATGTCAGCATTGCTGTTTCGCCAAGCTCGGAAACGGCTGCTTCAGGGTCGAAGTCTTCTTCGCCTGCCTGCCACGGGAAGGATACCATTATTCTTTTCTTGGTATAGTCTACATAGACCTCACTGTCTGTGATGTTCAGACCGATAAGTCTCTGCTCGATGATAGCCTTTGCTGAGTTCATATCATCGTTTGTGATGTCATCGAAATCAGGCTGTTCGCTGCCTTCCTCGGCTGCTGCCGGTTCAAATGTGGCATTTACACCGCCCTGAATGTCGATACCCCATCGGATCTCATCTGCACCTTTTATATATACGTGCTTGGTGTCACCGTAGTAGGTGTGTACACCGAAGAATGTCAGATAGGCAAACGCCAATATACACATCAGCACGATGAAGAACACCGGTTTTTTAGCTTTCTTCACCTTAAATCCTCCTAATATTGTAGTATTCCTATATAGCAGATAATCTTTACAAATTCTGTAAATCTGCTCATACAGATACATTCACTTTTAAATTATATTACTTTTTTCTCAAAAAGTCAAGTGTTTACGCTTATTCTTTTATTTTTGCACTTTCATTTGTGCATATTTGTGATAAGTGTTTTGACTTTTGGACAAAAATGTGGTACAATTAATATGCAAATCTAACGAAACGGAGAATGAAAATGGATATTAACGCAGTGCTTGCAAAGGAATTCAACTTAAAACAGGAGCAGGTAGACAACACGGTTGCACTTATAGATGACGACAAGACAATACCTTTTATTGCCAGGTACCGTAAGGAAGTTACAGGTTCGCTTGACGATCAGGTGCTAAGGGAGCTTTTTGACAGGCTGACTTATCTGCGCAATCTTGAAAAGCGCAAGGAGGAAGTAAGATCATCTATCACCGAGCAGGAGAAGATGACTGAGGAGCTTGAAAAGGCGATAAACGATGCGATGACGCTTGTTGAGGTGGAGGACATCTACCGTCCGTTCAAACCAAAGAGAAAGACAAGGGCAAGCATCGCAAGGGAAAAGGGCTTGGAGGAGCTTGCGGCTTTTGTGCTGGAGCAGACAGATGCCGACCCGAACGCTGAGGCTGAAAAATATATTAACGAGGAAAAGGGCGTTGCAAACACAGAAGAAGCTTTGCAGGGCGCTATGGATATAATAGCAGAGGACGTTTCGGATTCTGCGGAGCTTAGAAAATATCTCAGGACGCTTTTTGCGCAGATAGGAAAGGTGACATCGTGCGCATCTGGAGAGGAAGCAGATCCTGTTTATCAGAACTATTTCGAGTTCTCCGAGGGCGTTTCAAAGATAGCGGGACACCGTGTGCTTGCGCTTGACAGGGGAGAGAAGGAAGGCGCTCTGAAGGTAGGCGTTGATGTTCCTGAGGGTGCAGGCGAAAGAGCTGTTACATCACGCTATGTTAAGAACGGATCTGCCTGCGGAAAGCTTGTTGAAGCTGCCTGCGTTGACAGCTACAAGAGGCTTATCTATCCGTCTATCGAGAGGGAGATACGCTCGGAGCTTTCGCAGAATGCGCAGGAGGGAGCTATCAAGGTTTTCTCGTCAAATCTGCGTCAGCTGCTCATGGCACCGCCTGTAAAGGGAACGGTGACTCTCGGTCTTGACCCAGGGTATGCTCACGGCTGCAAGATTGCGGTGGTTGACGAAACGGGCAAGGTGCTTGACACGAGCATAGTTTACCTGACTCCGCCGAGAAAGGAAACGGAAAAGGCAAAGAGGATCATTTCCAGAATGATAGAAAAGTCGGGCGTTACGACTATCGCTATCGGAAACGGTACGGCTTCCCGTGAGTCTGAGCAGTTCGTTGCGGAGCTTCTCAAGGAAATTCCGCAGAAGGTGTCATATATGGTCGTTTCGGAGGCTGGCGCTTCTGTTTACTCGGCATCAAAGCTTGCGGCTGAGGAGTTCCCCGACTATGACGTTTCGCTCAGGTCGGCTGTGTCTATCGCAAGGAGAATGCAGGATCCGCTGGCAGAGCTTGTGAAGATAGATCCGAAAGCTATCGGTGTGGGACAGTATCAGCACGATATGCCAAAAGCCCGTATGGACGAGGCTTTGCGTGGCGTTGTTGAGGACTGCGTGAACTCGGTGGGTGTTGATCTCAACACAGCTTCATACTCGCTGTTGTCTTATATTTCGGGAATCAACAGCACGGTCGCAAAGAACATAGTGGCATACCGTGAGGAAAACGGCGCATTTACTGACAGAAAACAGCTTATGAAGGTCGCTAAGCTCGGTGCTAAGGCATTTGAGCAGTGCGCAGGATTTTTGAGAGTTCCGGGCGCAAAGAATCCGCTGGACAACACCGGCGTTCACCCTGAGTCATACGCAGCGGCAAAGGCGCTTATCGATGAGTGCGGTTTTTCCGTTGCGGATATGGGCGACAAGGAGCTTATTGACAGCAAAGTAAAGAGTGTCGGCATAAGCAGGCTTGCGCAGGACATCGGAGTGGGTGTCCCGACGCTTGAAGATATAGTCAAGGAGCTTGAAAAGCCGGGCCGTGACCCACGTGACGAGCTGCCGCCTCCGCTTATGAGAAGCGGTGACGTTATGGAGCTTTCAGACCTGAAAGAAGGCATGGAGCTTATGGGAACGGTACGCAACGTCATTGATTTCGGCGCATTTGTGGACATTGGCGTTCACGAGGACGGACTTGTACACATCTCGCAGATGTGCAACAAGTTCATAAAGCACCCGCTTGAAGTTGTAAAGGTCGGAGATGTTGTCAAGGTGTGGGTACTCGGCGTTGATCTAAAGCGCAAGAGGATCTCCCTGACTATGAAGCAGCCTAAATAAACAAAAAAGAAACAGCCGTACATAAAGCAGATGCTTCGTGTACGGTTGTTTTTGTGTCATATTATAATGCCTTTTTTACGCCGTTAGTCTTGAAGGCATTTGTCAGACCTGTCACGTTACGGGCAACAGTGTATTTTTCATATGCACCTATTGCTCGGGTCTGTGTGCCGGGTGTCTGATAGAGCTTTACCATCGGTGTTTCGTTGAACAGGGTCACTTTCCACAAACATGGGATAAAGGTATACTGTGTACCTTTCTTTATCTCGTAGATGGTATAGACTGCATACTCGTTAGCTGTATTTCTTAACACCTGAGAGCTTTTTAGATACCAGCTGTACTGATTCGCTGTTACCATTACCGAGGCGTGCTGTTTCTGGAAAGCTTCTCCGAGCCTTGCGTTTGCAGCAGCGGCAGCCTTTGTGGTGGTTTTTGCTGTTGTCTTTGCAGTCGTTGTAGTCGCAGGTTCGGGTTTTGATGCTTTCGTGGTAGTTGTAGTAGTCGTAGTTGTAGTAGTCGTGGTTGTAGTTGTTGTCGTTGTGGTCGTGGTCGTAGTAGTTTCTTCGGGCTGAGTTTCGTCAGGGTCTGTAGCTGATGTTGTAGTCAAATCCTCGTCATCATCAAATATTGACCCCGTTTCCTGTGAGACAGTTGTGATGCTTGTGGTTTTCTGCCCGTTTATCGGCTCTTCTGTACAGCCCGAAAAGACTGTGATCAATGATAGCGCAAGAACAATGCAAGATATTTTCCTTGTATTTCTCATATCTTATCCCACCTTTCTGTTGAAGAGGTTTAACGAATGACGATATGGGTCACGACGGATCTTATATGCAAGCAGTGTTTATCAATATGGGTGTCTGGTAAGCTCGCTGATATAATTTGACGGAGTAACGCTGGTTATGATGCTGTTATCCGATCCGACGCTTGCAGTCCATGTTACTGTGAGTGTTACAGAGCTTCCTGTTACCTTTGATATATCAAGGTAGAATTTAACGGTGTAGGAATATCTGGAGCCTGTATTTGATGATACTCCCTGAGAGCGTATATCCCAGCTCTTGCCTCTTGCAAGCGAGATAGCGCTGTTTACAGAAGGCATGATAGCATTCTGAAGATCTGCGGTCGTTGGCTTTGGCTTACTGGTTGTTTTTTTGGTTTCTGGGGATTCTGCTTTCTTAGAGGTAGTCTGCGGAGGTTCTATTTTCTTAGGTGTTGTAGTTGTGGTTCGCTGAGATTCCGATCTCTTAGGTGTGGTTGTGGATGCCCTTGTAGTAGTTGCTGCGGTCGTGGTCTCCTCAGGCTTTGTGGTAGTAGTTTCCTCAGTCTTTTCAGTTTCCTTGGTGGTTTCCTCAGTCTTTTCGGTCTTCTTGGTAGTCTCCGTCTCGCTGCTGTCGTCATCAGGCTTGGAGGTTTCCTCTGTGGTCTCCTCAGGCTGAGATGTTTCGGAAGTGGTGGTAGTTTCCTGCTTGCTGGTGTCAGCAGCTGAGCTTTCAACTACACTTGATGATGTTGTCTTATCCTTTTTTGAAGATGAATCGTTGTCTTTTGTGTCCGTGAAAATGAAGATAGCACCTATTGCAAGTGCAGAAGCGATAAGAATGATTATCGCAGTTATCAGGACCTCAGATTTTTTCATTGAAAACACTCCTTAGTATTTTTATATATTTATTCCTTACAGATAAACTCAGTTATCTATATAATATACTCTGTTTTCTTTGCGTGGTGCAGCTTGTTTTTCCTGTTCGCTGTGACCCAAGATGCAGAATCCCACGCCGACAAGGTCGCCTTTTACGCCCCATTTTTCAAGCAGGGCTTTGCCTTCGTCCGATTCAAACACCTGTCTTGCTCTGTGTATCCAGCAGGAGCCAAGACCGAGCGAATGTGCAGCGAGGCACATATTTCCTATCGCAAGGCTGCCGTCCTCGACAGCGGTGCTTTTTCCTTTATCGGCAAGCACGCATATCACACACGGAGCGCCGTAGAACGGGTCGGTGTCCGCACCCATGACCTGTGCGTTGAGTTTTGAGAGAAGGTCTCTTGTCTGTTTATCCCTTACGGCGATAAAGACGGGCGCCTGCGCCCCCATACCGTTAGGTGCATAAAGACCGCATTTTATTATCTGTTCAAGCTGTTCATCAGACACCTGAACATCGCTGTACTGTTTGATGCTGCGCCTTTCCAGCAGCGCGTCAATGACCTTGTTCATTTTTCTCGTCCTCCTGTGATAAGTCTCGTCTTACCTCCAGCACTCTGCCTATGACGATTATCTCGTTATGGTAGTCGTCAAGATAGATCGTAGGCGAGGTGTTCTCTCCGCTGAGCACCAGTACCTCTCCGTTGAAACGAGGTCTTCTGAAGGTTATCTTCCCGTCCTTGCGGATAGCATAAAAGTGCTTTTCGTCCTCAAAATCCGCACATTTCTCGACAAGCAGTATATCTCCCGATTTTATGAGAGGAAAGTTATTGCCGTCTCTGCAAATATAAAATGTGAGTCTGTTGGCTTTGGAAGCGCTTGTATAGATAACGGGCTGGTGAGCGATCGTTCTGCCGTTATTGTCCTTAACGGCGATCTTTGCGACGTTCTCGGTGGTATAGCAGTCCTTGACCGAGTTTTCGTAACCCATGAGCCAGCCTTCCGAGACTCCCAGCGCTTTGGAAATAGCCGACAGCTTATCGGGTTTTGGTGAGAATCTGCCTGCAAGGTATGAACTTATGAATGATTTGGATATACCTGTCATTTTGCAAAGCTCATGCTGGCGTATTTGTTTTTCCTTCATCACGCTTTCGAGCCGCTGCGCAAAAATACTCATAGTAAACCATGCACTCCTTGGTTTTTGTCACTTGTATTATAGCACAATGGTTCAAGGATTTCAAGATGCAATTCACAAAAAGTTTTGAAAGCTGTACCTATATATTTACTTTTATGCTGATGCAGCTGTTCCCGCACAGCTCAGCGCTTTTTCCATCAGGCTGGCAGACTCCTGCAAACAGCGTGAATTCGCTTGAAAAGACTTTTCTTTCTCCGCTGCTGTCAACTGCGGTGAAGCAGTTTTTGTCAAGGCTGATCGTTACGGTCTTTTTTGCGCCCTTTGCAAGATGCACTCTTTCAAAGCCGCAAAGCTTATGATTCGGTACAGCAAACTCACAGCCGTCCTTTATGTATACCTGAACGACTTCGTCGGTGTCCATGTTTCCGATGTTTTCAATATCGACTTTTGCTGTAAAGCTGTCATAGCGCAGATTTGAGCATCTGACCTTTGAATAGGTCAGACCGAAACCGAATGGATAGAGGATATTGCTCTGAGCATAGCGGTAGGTGCGGTCATTCATAGAGTAGTCCTCGAAATCGGGGAGCTTTTCGGCTGTTTCGTAGAATGTAACAGGCAGCTTGCCCGAAGGGGAAATATCTCCGAAAAGTATCTGAGCGACCGCTTTTCCGCCTTCAGAACCGGGATACCACGCATGAATCACGGCATCGGCATCTACGAGCATATTCATAGAGCCGCCTGCTGTGCAGATGACGATAAGAGGCTTGCCCGTGCTTTTGAGCAGTTCGAGCAGCTTTCGCTGGCTTTCGGGCAGCATCAGGTCGGGCTTGTCGCCTGAAGAATATTCATTTCCTGCATCGCCCTGTTCGCCTTCGATAGTTGAGTCAAGTCCTACGCAGGTGATAACGACATCGGAGTTTTCTGCTGCTGCGAGCGCTTCGGAGTATCTGTCTCCTGCAAGGCATATCTGAGATACCCTGTCCTGATAAAGATGACAGCCTTCGGCAAAGATGACACGACCTGCGAATCTGTCCTGAATGCCTTCGAGCAGCGTGATATATCTGTCAGCTTTCGGAGTGTAGTTGCCTTCGAGAGCCAGCCTGCTGTCTGCCTCAGGCCCGATGACTGCGATAGTTTTCAGCTTTTTCTCGTCAAGCGGGAGTATGCCTTTGTTTTTAAGCAGAACAACAGATTCCTGCGCTGCTCTGAGTGATTCGGCTTTATGCTCCTTGCAGGCAACGATGCTGTAAGGATAGTCAAAATGCTCTGTCTTATCGAACATTCCCAGACGAATGCGTGTGCGCATGGCATGGACGCAGGCGGTGCGGATCTCTTCTTTAGTGATAAGTCCTTCGTTGTAGGCGGTCAGAAGATGCTCATATGTGCAGCCGCAGTTGACATCGCAGCCTGCTTTTATCGCAAGCGATGCCGATTCCTTTGGCTCATTGGTTATGTGGTGCGCCTCGTGGAAATCCCTTATCGCCCAGCAGTCAGAGACAAAATAGCCGTCAAAGCCCCATTTTTTCAGCTTATCCATAAGATAACTGCTTGCACAGGACGGCTCTCCGTTGACAGCGTTGTATGCGCCCATGACTCCTTCGACCTTTGCCTCTTTCACAAGGCGCTCAAACGCAGGAAGATAAGTTTCGTTCAGATCCTTTTCGCTGACGTTTGCGTTGAATCCGTGGCGTGTCTCCTCGGGTCCGCTGTGCACAGCAAGATGCTTTGCGCAGGCAGCTGCAAGCAGAGTATCTTCTTCGCCCTGTATACCGTTGACGTATTGTATGCCAAGCTCTGCCGTAAGATAAGGGTCTTCGCCGTAGGTCTCCTGTCCCCGTCCCCAGCGTGGGTCACGGAAGATGTTGATGTTGGGCGACCAGATAGTGATGCCCTTGAATTTGTCAACATCGCCCGCCTTTTTATACCACTTGTATTTGGCACGGGCTTCGATGCCTGTTATCTCGCCTGCACGGCGCAGAAGCGCCCTGTCAAAAGTCGCTGCAAGCCCGATAGCCTGCGGGAAAAGAGTTGAGATGCCCGAACGGGAAAGCCCGTGCAAGCCCTCGTTCCACCAGTTGTATGCAGGCACGCCAAGACGCTCTATCGCCTCGGAATCGTATTTCAGCTGGCTCGCCATTTCCTCAACGGTCATTTCGTCAACAAGTGCTTCGGCTCTTTCCTGTGCCGGCAGACTTTCATCAAGGTACTTTTTCATATTGACATCTCCTTTTTTATTGTATTATTGGTTGATATGGTGTTCTTGCTGTATAATTGAAGATAATCTGTTAGTGTCCTATCGGTGAAGTTTTTTTGAAAAGAATATCTTCCGAATTCTTTTCAGGACTCTCACTTCTTTTTCGGTACAGGGTGTTGCAGACACCCTGTACCGAAAAAGCAATAAAAGGTTTCTGAAAGGGGTTTGGGGGAAACTCTTCTCCAAAAGAGTTTCTCCCAATAAAACACTCATGGTTGTTTTCAATTATACAACAAAAGCCCGACGAATGCAACTGTTCGCCGGGTTTTTGTATGCGATATGAAGAAAGAAATTTAGAAGTTTCAATTTTGTCCGTAATAAGCATTAGCGCCGTGTTTGCGCAGATAATGCTTATCGAGGAGCTCCTGGGACATAAGCCTCGGGTTCTCTTTGAGGGTCATTGTCCTGTAAGCCATGCCTGCAAGCTTTTCAAGCACAACGGAGTTGTGTACAGCCTCGAAGCAGTCCTTGCCCCATACGAACGGAGCGTGGTTTGCAACGAGAGCGGCAGGAATGTCCTTGTAGTTCTTGCAGCATTCAACGATGACCTTGCCTGTTTCAAGCTCGTATTCGCCTGCGATCTCCTCAGGGGTCATATCTCTTGTGCAGGGTATCTCGCCGTAGAAATAGTCGCCGTGGGTCGTTCCGAGAGGCGGTATGCCCATTCTTGCCTGCGCAAAAACTGTGGCAAAATCGCTGTGGGTGTGAACAACGCCGCAAACGCCCTCAAAATTTCTGTAAAGTTCAAGGTGGGTAGGCGTGTCGCTGGACGGCTTGAGTTTGCCGTCAACGATATTTCCGTCAAGGTCGAGCACAACGATGTCGTCAAGCTTCATCTCGTCGTATTCAACGCCGCTTGGCTTGATAGCTACAAGTCCGCTTTCACTGTCGTATTCGCTGACGTTGCCCCATGTGAAAGTGATGAGTCCGTACTTTGGCAGAAGCAGGTTTGCGTCAAGTACACGCTGTTTGAGCTGTTTTATCTCCATATTATATCTCCTAACATAAGTTCTTTTTCAAGGCCGTAAGGTGTGGTGTTCTCATCGAGAAGCACAAATTCTATGCCCATGATCCTTGCAAAGTCACGCAGGTTGTCGATAGTAACATCAAAACTGAGTGCCGTGTGGTGTGCGCCGCCTGCGATTATCCAGTTCTGTGCGCCTGTTTCAAGACAGGGCTGCGGTTTCCACATTATCCTTGCAACTGGCAGGTTCGGCATTGTCTGTGTTGGTTCAACGCAGTCAACGACCTGAGCGATGAGCCTCATTCTTCCGCCGACATCTATCAGTGAAACGGCGTTTGCTCTGCCGCTTCTTCCCTCAAAGACAAGTCTTGCGGGGTCGTCCTTGCCGCCTATGCCGAGATGATGCACCTCGATGCGTGGCTTGTTCTTGGCGATAGTCGGGCAGACCTCAAGCATATGTGCGCCGAGGATAAGTCCCTTTTCGTAATCGTAGGTGTAGTCCTCCATAAAGGCGGTCGAACCGTCGGGGTACATAGCCTTGAAGATCGCTGTGAGAGCTGCGGTCTTCCAGTCTCCCTCTGCACCGAAGCCGTAGCCCTTTGAGAGCAGGTGCTGAGTTGCAAGACCTGGGAGCTGATCCATTCCGTGCAGGTCTTCAAATGTGTTGGTGAAAGCCTTAGCGCCCTCACGAACGAGTATCTTTTCGATAGCTATTTCTTCTTTTGCCTGATAGCGAATAGAGCCTAAGTCCTTATCGTCCATGTCGTAAAGGCTGCGGTACTCGTCAACGAGCTTGTCGATCTCTTCGTCTGTGACTTTGTTGATCTCACGCACGAGATCGCCGACAGCCCAGGTGTTCACCTGCCAGCCGAACTTGATCTGAGCTTCTACTTTATCGCCCTCGGTGACTGCGACTTCACGCATATTGTCGCCGAAACGCACTATCTTCAGCTGCTTGCTGAAAGCCACGCCGACAGCTGAACGCTGCCAATCGGCTATCTGCTGCTGAGTCTTTTCGTCTTTCCAGTAGCCTGCAACGACACGCCTCGGTGCCCTGAGCCTTGCGCCTATGAAGCCATGCTCTCTGTCGCCGTGAGCAGACTGGTGCAGGTTCATATAGTCCATATCTATCTCTTCGTTGGGGATAGCTTTGTTGTACTGGGTATGCAGATGCAGCCACGGCTTTTGCAGCCTTGTCAGACCGTTTATCCACATTTTTGAGGGCGAAAAGGTATGGCAGAAGGTGATGATGCCTGCGCAGTCATCGTCGAAGTTTGCCTGCTTTACGATGTCCTCTATCTCCCTTGAGGTCTTGGCGGTGAGCTTATACTCAACGGGGAAGGGGAGCTCCAGCCCTGCGGCTATCTCCTTAGCGTCCTTTTCTACCTTTGCGAGAGTTTCCTCTCCGTACAGGAACTGTGAGCCTGTGATGAACCAGAATGTCATAGCTTTCTCCTTTTCTATATGTTGATTGTTGTTTGTGCTTGTTCATATTTGTTTCGGTCATCTTTTAGGTTTTGCATTTTGTTGGGGGCTTTCCGGTCGCCCCCAAACCCCTTCGGGCTATGTTTACTAAACAAATGCAAAAAGAGGGTTTGTTTTCTTGTATCTGTAATCTTGATTCAAGAGGAAAACAGATATGAATAAACACAAACGATACCCCCGCCATATGAAGCGGTAGTTGAAAGTGATTGCTGCAAACAAGCGGGGGTATTGTGTTGTTAAGCCTGTTAATGTTTGTTTCAGAGAGCTTCTACGGCTGCCTTTTGTGCGGCAAGACCTGCCTTGAAGCTTTCCATGTATTTTGCAAAGCCTTCGCTGTCAGTTTTGTCGGGCTGCATAACGCTGCTTGCAAATTTTGAGAATACCTGCTCATCGAGGAAATCTGCAAGTCCCTGAGCTTTATTTTCTCTTGCGGTGAAAGCAGCTAAGAGAGCTATGCCCCATGCGCCGCCTTCTCCTGCGGATTCCATAACTGCCACAGGAACGTTAAGCGCACTTGCAAGGAATCTCTGTCCTACGACGGGAGCTTTGAAAAGTCCGCCGTGAGCGAGAAGCTTGTCAAGCTCAACTTTTTCCTCACCGAGAAGTATATCCATTCCGATTTTTAAAGTAGCCATGCAGGAGTAGATAAGGCTTCTCATGAGTGTATTTACATTGAACTTTGCTTCGGGAGTCCTTATAAGCATCGGTCTGCCCTCGGTAAAGCCTGTAACATGCTCGCCTGAGAAATAGTTGTAGCTTACAAGACCGCCGCAGTCTGTCTCAGCGGAAAGCGCCGAGTCATAGAGCTTTGCGTAGATCTCTGATTTCGGAAGCTCAACGCCGAAGGCTCTGAGCGAAG
This sequence comes from uncultured Clostridia bacterium, assembly GCA_947307175.1. Classification (GTDB taxonomy): domain Bacteria; phylum Bacillota; class Clostridia; order Oscillospirales; family Ruminococcaceae; genus Hominimerdicola. The sequence goes on along the minus strand of CAMZIK010000002.1, from coordinate 67,927 downwards.
AATCAAACATATTCACCCATGCATCGAGGTCTGTCGTGCAGTTGTTGCAGTGGACCATAGCAACAGGGTCTCCGCAGGGAGTAGTAACTATATCTATCTCCTCGTGTACCTTTGAGAGCTTTCTTTCAAGCACTGCCATAGCGAAGATAGATGTTCCTGCCGAAACGTTTCCTGTTCTCGGAGCGATGCTGTTTGTTGCGACCATTCCCGTTCCTGCGTCGCCCTCAGGAGGACAAAGCGTTATGCCTGCCTGGAGAGTTCCTGTCGGATCAAGAAGCTTTGCGCCCTGCTTCGTGAGCTTGCCTGCGCATTCGCCTGCGGGGATTATCTTTGGAAGAATATCTTCTATCTTCCAGCCGAATCCCTTGTCTGCAACAAGCGTTGAAAACTTTGCGAGCATATCCTTATCGTACTCTTTCTTTTCGGAGTCGATAGGGAACATACCCGAAGCGTCGCCTATGCCGAGTACCTTTTCACCGGTCAGCAGCATATGAACGTATCCTGCAAGCGTAGTGAAGAATTTTATATCGCCGACGTGTTTTTCACCATTAAGAATAGCCTGATAGAGATGAGCTATGCTCCAGCGCTGAGGGATATTGAACCCGAAAGCTTCTGTCAGTGCTTTTGCTGCCTCGCCTGTCATGGTGTTTCTCCATGTCCTGAACTCAGCAAGGAACTTGTCATTTCCGTCAAAAGCGAGGTAGCCGTGCATCATAGCCGAGATGCCGATAGCCGAAACTGTCTTTATCTCAACGCCGTACTGAGCCTTTACGTTTTCAGCCAGACTTTTGTAAGCGTCCTGCAGACCAAGCTTTATATCTTCATCTTTGTATGTCCATACGCCGTTCTCAAGTCTGTTCTGCCAGTCGTGAGTGCCTGAAGCGATAGGTGAGTAGTCCTCACCTATCATAACTGCTTTTATCCTTGTGGAACCGAATTCTATGCCTATCGAGGTCTTTCCCGATTCGATCTGCTTTACGATGTCCATATATTTCTCCTTGTCAGTTCTATGTTTTAGCTGCGGCAGGCTGATCCTTTACAGCGCCTGCGGAGTGCTTCTTTGCCATAACGATACTCTGGATCACAAGGAAGATACACAGCATAACTGCAACTGTGATTCCTGTCCACCAGGCATCGTCAAGTCCGATAGATGTTACTATATCCTTGATAGTACACAGTGAGAGAACGCCGAACAGTGTGCCGATAATGTTTCCGACACCGCCCGTGAGCATCGTGCCGCCTATGATTGATGCGGCGATAGCATTCATTTCAGCGCCTTGTGCGTGTGACGGTGAACCTGAACCAACGTGCATGAAGTAAACATAGCCTGCGATACCTGCGAGAAGTCCGCAGAAAACGTATGACAGGAACTTTGTCCTTTTAACGTTGATACCGAGCATAAGTGCGCTCTGCTGGTTTCCGCCTACTGCGTAGAAATTACGTCCGAGCTTGCTGTAACGAAGAATGAAGAACAATGCGATGACTATAACTATTGCAACGATAACGCCTATCTCGATAGTTGCATCGACAAAGATACCTTTTTTGTTGGTCGTTCCGAGTCCTGGGATAGTGATCCTTGTGTTTTTCAGGGAAGTGAAGTCCTTGTTCTTAACGTTGATAGGGTTTGTGTGAACGATAGTTGTCAGACCTCTTGCAAAGAACATTCCCGCAAGGGTAACGATAAACGGCTGAATGTCCAGATAAGCGATAAGGAAACCCTGTACCAGACCGAAAGCAAGACCTATGCCAAGAGCGATGAGCATTGATGTAACTACGTTTCCGCCCTTGAGATCGAGGTTTACCGCACAGCTCATACATACCAGAGCTGTAACGCCGCCGACGGAGATGTCGATACCGCCTGTTATCATAACGAGGCTGAGTCCGCAGGCGATGATAATAAGTGAAGCGTTGTTGTTGAACAGATTAAGGAAGGTCTGAGGCTTTCTGAAGCCTTCGCCGAGGAAAACTACGGCGCAGAAATACATCACGACAAATACGACTACGGTGATGGTCAGCAGCAGGTTGGTATCTGTCATATTCCTGATTTTCTTGATCATGCTGCTGCACCTCCTTCACTTTTGCTTGCTGCTTTTGCTTTTTTCTTGAATATCTTGCTCAGTTTTTCTCTAACGACCGGTGCGCTGGTAACAACGAGCATGATAACAACGACAGCCTTGTATGCAGGCAGAGCATCTGCTGAAACATTGAATTTATAAAGTGTGGTGGTAAGGAACTGGATAACGTATGCGCCGATGATAGAGCCCCACATATTGAACTTACCGCCGCTGAGAGCGTTGCCGCCGAGGGCAACTGCAAGGATAGCGTCCATTTCGATATCCTTTGCAACTACCGAGTAGTTGATGGTCTGGAAACGGCTTACCTTGATAAGTCCGCAGATAGCGACGCATATGCCGAGGATAACGAATGCGATGACCTTGATCAACTCAGGGTTGAGTCCGTTAAGTCTTGAGGACTTAGGATTGATACCTACTGCCTGAGTGTAGAGCTTGAGGTTTGTAAACTTGAGTACCAGCATAATGATAATGACGCTGATAGCTGCGATGAATACAGGTGTCGGGATAGGTATTCCCGGGATGTAAGTTCCCCAGTAGCCGAATGTCTTGTCACAGGATGTACTGATGATCGGCAGCTGGTTCTTGTTTATCCAGGCTGCTATCGAACGTCCTGCGGTGAATAGTATAAGGGTCGCGACCATCGGTTGTATTTTGAAGTAGGCAACAAGTATGCCGTTGAATGCGCTGAATGCCATGGAAACGAGGATAGCGATGATGAATGCCACGATAAGTGAAGTCTGAAGACTATCCGGACGTGGGTTGCTTCCGCAGAGAACACGGAGAATAACGCTTCCTGCGATAGCTATTCCTGCGCCGACGGAGATGTCCTGTCCGCCTGATGCAGCGGTAACGAGCGTCATACCGATAGCAAGTATCGCAAGCTCACTGCCGTTGTCGAGGATAGTGATAAGGAATCCATTGAGAACAGGGTCGCCGTTGCTGTTGTGGTCGAGTGTTACTTTAAAGAATGATGGGTCAGCGATAAGGTTGAACAATGCAAGCAATAAGAGTGCAGCACACGGAATGAATATCTGATTGCTTGTAAGTTTTTTCAGAAAACTTTTCATTGTTGTGCTTCACCTCCTGCGATAGTGTTCATTACCATGTTCTGAGTAAGCTCGTCTCCCGAAAGCTCGCCGACTACCTTGCGGTCACGCATTACGATGAGTCGTGAGCAGGTCCTGAGCATCTCGTCTGTCTCGGAGGATATGAACGTAACGCTCATGCCTTCCGAAGCAAGCTGAAGTACCAGCTTCTGAATATCTATCTTTGTACCGATGTCGATACCACGGGTAGGCTCGTCAAGGATAAGATACTCAGGGTGCGTAAGCAGCCATCTCGCAAGTATGCATTTCTGCTGGTTTCCGCCGGAGAGAGACTTGATCGGTGTATCTGCCGATGCGGTCTTTATTCCGAGCAGCTTGATGTATTTGTCGGCAAACTCGTTTGCCTGTGCTTTTGTGAAAGGTTTGAAGAAGCCCTTCATGACCTGCAGTGCAAGGATAATATTCTCACGCACCGAAAGGTCTGCAACGATACCGTCGATCTTTCTGTCCTCAGGCAGATAAGCGATACCGTTCTTCATAGCGTGTATCGGCTTTGAGATCTTTATGGTCTTGCCGTTTTTCTTTACTGTTCCGCCTATTACATGGTCAGCACCGAAAATAGCACGGACACATTCGCTTCGGCCCGAACCGAGAAGACCCGTAAAACCGTTGACCTCGCCTTTTTTGATATGGAAATTGAAAGGCTTGATGCCTGCGTTGGAGCAGAGCTTTTCACATTCAAGAACGTTCTCTCCTGCGCCTTCACCATCGTAGACAGAAGCTTCGGACTTGATGTCGCTCATGTCGTCCAGATCCTTGCCGAGCATCTTTGAAACGAGCTGTACTCTCGGCAGATCCTCGATAACATATTCGCCGACGAGTTTTCCGTCACGAAGAACTGTTATCTTGTCACATACTTCATATACCTGATCGAGGAAGTGGGTAACGAAGATTATTCCTACTCCTTTGGCTTTCAGGTCACGCATCAGCCTGAACAGCTTTTCAACCTCGTTTTCATCAAGTGAAGATGTAGGCTCATCGAGAATGAGTACCTTACATTCCATATCTACCGCTCTGGCGATAGCGACCATCTGCTGTACAGCGATCGAACAGCTTGACAGCTGCTGGTTTGCCTTTGCGGGAATATCAAGACTCTGAAGCAGTTTGTCTGCCTCTTTGTTCATTTTTTTCCAGTTCATAAGCTTGCCCTTTGTTCTGCCTATGTACATATTCTCAGCGACAGAAAGGTTCGGGCAAAGGGTTATCTCCTGATAAACGGTACTGATACCTGCATTCTGAGCATCCTGAGGTGATCTGATCGAAACTACCTTGTCTTCAAGGGTTATCTCGCCCTCATCTTTTGGATATACGCCGGTGAGTACCTTTATAAGAGTAGATTTTCCTGCACCGTTCTCGCCCATGAGTGCGTGTATGTCACCTCTGCAAAGGGTAAAATCCACACCGTCAAGCGCACGAACACCAGGGAAAAATTTGCAAATGCCCCGCATTTTAAGAATTGCTTCGTCCTGCATTTGCTGTTCACCTCCCAAAAAATTCACGAAAAATACCACAAAATCAATGCTTTTTCCTTAAAAAAGGTCAAAAAGAGACACGGTGCACGCATACGGACATTATCCATATACGCCGCACCGTGTAGGTTTGCTATAAATTAGCTGTTCCGTTACGGAATATTATCAGATGCCGTACTTGTCAACATCTTCCTGAGTGATAGACTCAGCGTCAAAGCCCTTTTCTTCCATTATGATCTTCTTGTTTTCAAGTGTCTCGCCGTTTTCAAGCTTCTTGATAACTTCGTCAATGTAAGATGACTGGAATGGGTTGCACTGTCCGTCATAGTTCCAGTTCTTCTTGAGCAGTTCTTCAAGAGCCCACTTGTTGCAGTCAAAGCCCATTACGATGCAGTCCTTGCCAACGCCGTGTGAGATGTTGTTCTTATCAAGAGCTGCAACTGCGCCCTTAGCCATATCGTCGTTCTCAGCGTAGATAACGTTTGGCTTCTTGCCTGCGGAGATCTGGGACTCAACTATCTGCTGTGCCTTTTCAGCGTTCCACTCAGCGGTCTGCGAGATGATGATGTTCCAGCCTGAAGCCTCAGCCTCGTCGAGCAGAGCCTGTGAACGTCCCTTCTGAGCAGCTGAACCCATTACACCCTGGATGTGGATGATGTTGTACTCGTCAAGGTTCTGTCCCTTGAGCCACTCAACAGCGGTCTTACCTTCCTGATCCATATCAGAAACGATAGAAGCCTCATAGAGATCCTCGCTTGCATCAATGGTACGGTCGAACAGGATAACCTTTACGCCTTCCTTCTTAGCGTCCTGAAGCACGCTGTCCCAGCCTGCTGTGTCAGCTGCGGAAAGAAGCAGATAGTCAACGCCGTCCTGAATGAACTTCTGAGCCTGTGTGATCTGCTCGTCGTTCTTCAGGCTGTATGCGAATTTTGCATCGTAGCCGTTCTCAGGTGAGAATGTAGCCTTGAGGTCCTTGTCGTTGGCTGTACGGTAGCCGGACTCGTTAGGGTCGTTGTTGATGATGCCGACCTTGATCACCTTGCCGTCATTTCCGCCCTTGGACTCTTCGCTGCTGTCGCTCTTGGACTCGCTGCTGTCTGCCTTAGACTCGCTGCTGTCTGCCTTGGACTCGCTGCTGTCTGCCTTGGACTCGCTGCTTGAGCTCTTGGAGCTGCTCGATGACTTAGCTGTGCTGTCGCTTGAGCTGTCGCCGCAGCTTGCCATTGAGAGACAAAGTACCGATGCTGCCAATACTGCCATTAACTTCTTTGTTTTCATTTTTGAATCCTCCATTCAATTTCATTATTTTCAAACTGATAGTACAAGCACTTTTTAACGCACTGTGATTGTGCTATCATTATATTACACCTGTCTGTACAAGTATACCGAGTTTTTTCAGTATATTGTTTAATTTTTTAGGATGTTTGCAAGTTGTACTGTAAATCTGACTTGTAGTTGTATTGTTTTTTATGAGTTGTGTGTCTGCTGGAACTCTCTCGGCGTCTTACCTGTATGCTTTTTGAATATCTGTCCGAAGTATCTGTAATCGCTGAAACCCACTCGGCAGGCGATCTGAGACACCTGCAGGGAGGTACAGCACAGAAGCTCCTTTGCCTTGTCTATACGTACATTTGTCAGATAGTCGATGAAATTGATGCCGACATCCTTTTTGAACAGGGCGCTGAAATAGGTCGGGCTGAGGTTAACTGCTGAAGCTACGCTCTTTAAGCTTATATCGTCGAGGTGATAATTGTCGTAGATATATCTTTTTGCTTTGCAGATTATAGCTCCGTTCTCGCCCTTGCAGGATTCTGTTCTCCAGCTTACGCACTTATCGAACATTCTTGTAAAATAGCCTTTTGTCGAGCTTAAAGTTTCAAGGTGCTTGGGCATATCGTCGATAGTGCCGAATTCCCTTGTAAAATCGTCTCCCGAAATGCCGAAGCGTTTGGAGAAGGTCCTTGCACAAACGTATATATCCATTGTGATATAAAGCCTGAGCATAAATGATTCGAGAGCAGAGTAGCCTACCTCGTCAAGCACCGAATCTACGGCGTTTGCGCACTGGTCTCTCTGTCCGCTTTCCAGGAAGCGTTCAACTTTGTCTATGTCTATACGCCTTACATCTGCATCGTGGGCGTGCAGATCAAGTCTCGGAGAAGAATACATCTTGATAACAACTCCTTTCAAACCTGTATGTTATGTACCGTCAGCGTTTGATCTGTTTTGTTGATTTTCTTACTATAAGTTCGGGCGTGAACAGCTCGTCTTTCTGATAAGCGCCCGGATCGGCGATAGCAGCCATCAGTTTCTGCGCAGCCGTTTCGCCGAGCAGCTGGTGCGGGTGAGTTGCCGTAGTGAGCGGTGTTTCGCAGATCTTTGAAAGCTTTGCGTTGTCGATGCCGACTATTGAGATGTCGTCGGGAACCTTGATGCCGTGCTTTTTACAGAATGAAAGCAAGCTCACGGCGATGTTGTCGTTGTAGCATACGATCGCAGTGGAGTTTTTCAGCAGGTTCAGGATCCTGTCCTCGGAAATAGTGAAAAACGACTTTCTTTCGCTGGTCGAATACCACAGAACATTCTGCTCTGCCGCAGGAGAATTATGTTTAAGCAGCGTTTGCATATAGCCGCTGTAACGCTTGTGTCCCTGGATATCATCGAGTGCGAAAATGCCGGAGATATGCCTGTGTCCTATCTCCCAGAGGTGTTCGGTGACGATCCTTCCGGCTGCAACGTCGTCCATTGCAACACATGGGAAATCGACCCACGGGTACTTCGCATTGAAGAAAACAACAGGAATGTTCATCTGTTTTATCTTCTCGTAAAGCGCCATATTTGGATTTGGCAGGGCGCTTTTTGATGGCTCGATGATAAGTCCGTTGACGTCCTGGGAAAGCATCGTTCTGAGCGCTCTCGTTTCATCGGCGACCTGGTTGTGAGTTATAGAAAGCTGCATAACAACGTCGTTTTCCTTCAGCACTTTCTCTATGCCCGTAACGATGCTCGGAAAGATATAATCGCTGAAATACGTTGAGATCACACCGACTGTCAGATTGGACGGAACAGCCGTTTTTGCGGCGCTCTTGATAAATGTTCCGCTTCCTCTCCTGCGCACGATGATGTTTTCGTTCTCAAGTGTCATCAGCGCCTGACGAACCGTCTGCCTGCTGACCCCGTGAATGTCGCAAAGCTCTTTTTCCGAATAGAACTTAGCTCCGTCGTGCAGATGATTGGCTTTTATGTATTCCTTTGCCCATTCTACAATGTTTAAATATTTGAATTCGTCCATAACGTCACTCCTTGTACATACAAGTATCGTTCTTTGCGTACATTGTACAACATTTTTTCTTATTTGTCAATACAAATCATAAAATTTTGTACAAGTTGTAATATCAAGTTGTGCTATCCGCACAATAGCTGATAAATCTCGCTATATGCACGGGTACTTTTGAGCAACCTTACGAGAAAACACCTTTATAAAAGAAAAGTTTTGTCGAAAGTGAAGGATTGTGCTTCGGATAATGCAAAAATCATTGACATTTGGGGCTTTGTGCTTTATAATCAATAGAGGTGTATCATGTTGTTTAAGCGCCTATATGTGCTGCATGATCCACAGTGTGATTTTGTAAACAAATCGGCGGAACAGAGCTGTCAACTTTCATTTTCTGTTCAGCTGTGATCTTATACAGCAGTCAGGACGGTGATGCGGATGTTTGGGAATATTCATGAAGAATGCGGCGTTTTCGGCATATTTGAACCGAGTACGGCGAAACCTGCGGAGAGTGTCTATATGGGGCTGCTGGCTTTGCAGCACAGAGGACAGGAAAGCTGCGGCATAACGGTATGCGATGATGGTGTTTTCCGTCACAAGAGGGCTGACGGGCTTGTTTCGGAGGTCTTCACGAGAGATGTGCTCGATAAGCTCGGACAGGGAAACATGGCAGTGGGTCATGTCAGATATTCAACGACGGGCGGCAATGACCACAACAACATACAGCCGCTGGTAATTCGGCACATGAAAGGAAACATGGCACTTGTCCACAATGGAAATCTTGTCAATGCGGCTGAGCTGAGAAGTTCTTTCGAGATGGCGGGAGCGATATTCCACGGCACATCGGACACAGAGACGATAGCATATTCGATAGTCAAGAAGCGTCTGAGGTGCAGTTCCACCGAGGAAGCTGTGGAAAAGGCGATGCCGTCTATAAAGGGTGCATACTCGTGCATTCTTATGACTGCGACAAAGCTGATAGCTTTCCGTGACAAGAAAGGTTTCAGACCGCTTTGTTACGGCAGGACAGATGACGGTGCGGTCGTCGTTGCGTCGGAGAGCTGTGCGCTCGATTCGGTCGGAGCGCATTTTGAACGTGATATTAGACCAGGCGAGATAGTTATAATAAGTGATGAGGGAATCAGCTCCATAACAACTCATTGCAGCGATAAGAAACATATCTGCATTTTTGAATATATATATTTTGCAAGACCGGATTCGTTCATCGAGGGCATGAGTGTTGCGCAGGCAAGGCTCAACGCAGGGCGAATCCTTGCGAAGACATCTCCGGTCGATGCTGATATTGTTATCGGTGTGCCGGATTCGGGACTTGATGCAGCGCTGGGATATTCTCTTGAAAGCGGTATCCCGTATGCAACAGGCTTTGTAAAGAACAGGTATGTCGGCAGAAGCTTTATCCAGCCGACACAGACAATGAGAGAGAACGCCGTAAGGATAAAGCTTAATGCAATGAAGCAGATCGTTGCGGGCAAGAGAGTCATAATGATAGACGATTCTATCGTAAGAGGCACGACAAGTGCGAGAATAATCAAGCTTATCCGAGATGCAGGCGCAACAGAGGTCCACTTGCGCATATCCTCGCCGCCGTTTACGCACAACTGCTATTTCGGAACGGATATAGACGATGAGGAAAAGCTTATAGCCAATAAGTTTTCAAGCATAAAGGAGATAGGCGAGGCTATCGGCGCAGATTCGCTGGAATATTTGCCTGTCAGCAAGCTGAAAGACCTGCTTGGCGGTGTGAAGATGGGTTACTGCAATGGCTGCTTTACGGGCAGCTATCCTGAAGACGTTTCGGGCGCAGGTACGAAAAATAAGTTTGACGAGAAATTACACAAGTAGCATAAATCAGAATTTGTGCTAGCGCGCACGGCGCTTGTTTTGGGGGCTTTCCGATCGCCCCCAAACCCCTTCGGGTGCAAATCTAATAAATAGTCAAAACTTATAGCAGTGTATCTGTCGAGCAACCGAGGATATTCTCTTGGAAAAAAGTTTTCTCTCAAATTCTCTTTTCTGAACTCTCTAATATTTTTCAGTAATGGGGTCTTGCGCCCCATTACTGAAAAATCATTAAAAGGTTTAGGAAGGGGGTCTGGGGGAGAACCCTTCTCCAAAAGGGTTTCCCCCAGCTGCCCAGCAGGTTTGCTGCGGTAAATTCTGATTTATAATTCTGACGAGGTGATATTCATGTGCGGAATAGTTGGTTTTACAAATAAAATATCTGATGCCGAGGCTGTCATTGAGAAGATGATGGACAGGATAAAACACCGTGGACCAGATGCAAGCGGCAGATACATTGACGACGGTATTGCTCTGGGACATCGCAGACTCAGTATCATCGACATTTCCTCGCAGGGCGACCAGCCTATTTTCAATGAGGACAAAAGCAAGGTGCTTATCTTTAACGGCGAGATCTACAACTATCTCGATATTCGTGCCGAGCTTATCAAAGAAGGTCATACCTTTACCACCAACACAGATTCAGAAGTCCTCATACACGGATATGAGCAGTATGGCACAAAGCTTCTGGGCAAACTGCGTGGGATGTTTTCATTCGTTATCTGGGATAAAGACAGTCAGGAGCTTTTCGGCGCAAGGGACTATTTCGGAATAAAGCCGATGTATTATGCGCAGATGGGTGATTCATTCATGTTCGGTTCGGAAATAAAGAGCTTCCTTGAACACCCCGATTTCAAAAAGGAACTTAATGAATCAGCGCTTGAAAACTATCTCACTTTCCAGTATTCGCCGACAAAGGACACGTTTTTCAAAAACGTATCCAAGCTGATGCCCGCACACTATTTCAAGTATAAGGACGGACAGCTCACCATAAAGCGCTATTGGGATATAAACTTTGAAGCAGATGAAAAGCCTGACCTGAAACAATGGGTGAACGATATTTCAACCACCTTCAAAGGCTCGGTGCAGGCACATAAGATCGCTGATGTTGAGGTCGGCTCGTTCCTTTCCAGCGGTGTTGATTCAAGCTATGTCGCAGCTGTTGCAGACGTAGACAAGACGTTCACCGTCGGCTTCGGAAGCGATGAAAAGTATAACGAGATAAGCTATGCCAAGGAGTTCTCAAAGGCTATCAACAAAGAGAATTACAGCAAGGTGATCACCCCTGAGGAGTATTGGGGAAGCCTTGAAATGATACAGTATCACATGGACGAACCGCTTGCAGACCCGTCGGCAGTTGCACTCTATTTTGTATGCAATACTGCTTCTAAACAGGTCAAGGTCGCACTTTCGGGAGAGGGTGCAGACGAGATATTCGGCGGCTATAACGTGTACAGCGATCCGAACGGTACGTTCTATGACAAGCTGCCAAAGTTCTTCAAAAGAGGAGTCGGCAAGGTGGCAGGAAAGCTGCCCGCAAAAAGAGGCGTGAACTTCTTCGTGAGAAAAGGCAGAACGGTAGAGGAAAGATTTATCGGCAACGCCTATATGTTCACTCCGCAGGAGCGCAAAAAGCTTTTGAGGATAACGACCGATGCGCCTGATCCGACGGTGATAACAAGGCATTATTTCAAGCGTGTGCCAAAGCTTGACGATGTTACCAAGATGCAGTACCTCGATCTTCATTTGTGGATGATGGGAGACATTCTTCTCAAAGCCGATAAGATGAGCATGGCAAATTCGCTTGAGGTAAGAGTACCGTTTCTCGACAGAGAGGTAATGAAGCTTGCACAGCGCATACCGACGAGGTACAGGGTAACACATAAGAAAAAGACCGAACAGACAAATTATATAACCAAATATGCGATGCGCCTTGCAGCCAGAAAAGATACTCCGCAGCAGACAGGAAAGACCGCCGAAAAGAAAAAACTCGGATTCCCCGTTCCGACAAGAGTTTGGCTCAAAGAGGATAAGTATTACGGCATAGTCAAAGATGCGTTTGAGAGCGAAAGCTCACAGAAGTTCTTCAACACTGAGCTGCTCATAAAGCTGCTTGACGACCACCGTGACGGCAAAGCGGACAACAGCAGAAAGATATGGACGGTCTTCACTTTTCTGATCTGGTACAAAGTATACTTTGAGAGAAACGGTGAGTTTGCAAAGAGGTCATAAAAATTCCATTGACAATCAAAGTAAACAGATGTATAATAATGATTTAGAGATATTGCGTCCTTAGTGTCACACATTAGGGGCGCTTTTTCAAGAAAATGAGTGAAAAGGCTTAAATGTTAAGGAGTCGAGAATGATGGATTACAACAGGAAGCTTATTCTGGAAGACGGACAGGAGTATTATGGCTATGGCTTTGGCGCACAGTGCGACAAGGTCTGCGAGATAGTTTTCAATACCTCTATGGTGGGTTATCAGGAGATAATCTCCGACCCTTCATATACGTATCAGGCAGTAGTCATGACCTATCCGCTTATTGGCAACTACGGCATGGCTGACGATGACTATGAGACAAAGATACCTACTATCGGTGCGCTCGTTGTGCGTGAGTATAACGACGAACCGTCGAACTTCAGATGCAGCAAGACTCTTTCGCAGGTAATGAAGGAGTATAACGTTCCTGGCATCTGCGGCGTCGATACAAGAAAAATAAACCGTTCCATCAGAGACCTCGGCAGCAGAAAAGCTCTTATCACAGGCGCTGACACAACTAAGGAGTGGGGATTGAAGATCCTTGAACAGACAAGTATACCCACAGATGCAGTAAAGAAGGTCAGCTGTAAGGAGCCGTGGCTTTCAAGAACAGAGCATGAGAGATTTACTGTTGTAGCTATCGATTGCGGAATGAAAATGAATATCGTTCGTTCACTCAACAAGCGTGGCTGCAAGGTCATAATCGTTCCGTGGGACACTCCTGCGGAGGAGATCGAAAGGTATAAGCCCGACGGAGTGTTCATTTCAAACGGTCCGGGCGACCCGACTGATGTTCCGCCTGTTATCGAGACGATAAAGCACCTGCGTGGAAAGCATGTTATCTTCGGCATCTGCCTCGGACATCAGATAATCTCGCTTGCTTACGGCGCAAAGACGTATAAACTCAAATTCGGACACAGAGGCGGAAACCACCCGGTAAGAAACCTTGAGACCGGAAAGATAGAGATAACCTCACAGAACCATTCATATGCGGTGGATATGGACAGCCTTGCGGATACAGACCTCACTGCAACGCATATAAACCTGCTTGACAACACTATCGAGGGTGTCGAGTGCAGAAAAGATAAGGTATTCAGCGTGCAGTACCACCCCGAGAGCGCTCCGGGACCGCAGGACAGCGCATATCTGTTTGATAAATTCGTAGAGCTTATGAAGGAGGTCAAGGGCAATGCCTAAAAGAACGGACATAAAAAAGATACTTGTCATAGGCTCGGGTCCTATCGTTATCGGACAGGCTGCCGAGTTTGACTATGCGGGAACGCAGGCTTGCCTTGCACTCAAAGAGGAAGGCTACGAGGTCATCCTGTGCAACTCAAACCCTGCAACGATAATGACCGATACTGCTATCGCAGATAAAGTCTATATGGAACCGCTGACGCTGGAATACTGCGCAAAGATAATCAGATATGAGCGCCCTGATGCTATCCTGCCGAACATCGGCGGACAGACAGGACTCAATATCGCTATGCGCCTTGAAAAGAAAGGCATACTTGCAGAGTGCGGCGTTGAGCTGCTGGGCACAAAGAGCGACTGTATCGAAAGAGCAGAGGACAGAGAGCTTTTCAAGGAGCTTTGTACCAGCCTCGGCGAACCTGTGCTTCCTTCGGATATAGCAAACACAATGGAGGAAGGTCTTGAAGTCGCTCAGAAGATAGGCTATCCTGTCGTACTGCGCCCTGCTTTCACGCTCGGCGGAACCGGCGGCGGCTTTGCAGACAATGAATCAGAGTTCAGAGTTGTAATGAAAAATGCCCTTGCGCTTTCGCCTGTTCATCAGGTGCTTATCGAAAAGAGCATCAAGGGCTATAAGGAAATAGAGTATGAGGTAATGCGTGACTCCAACGATACAGCGCTTACCATCTGTAATATGGAGAACCTTGACCCTGTCGGCATACATACGGGCGACTCGATAGTTGTCTGCCCGTCGCAGACCCTTACAAACAAGGAATATCATATGCTCAGAGACAGCGCACTTAAACTGATAAGAGCGCTGGAGGTCAACGGCGGCTGCAACGTTCAGTTTGCGCTCGACCCTGACAGTTTCCAGTATTATCTCATAGAGGTTAACCCAAGAGTTTCACGTTCATCCGCCCTTGCTTCAAAAGCAAGCGGCTACCCGATAGCAAGAGTCTCTGCAAAGATAGGCGTAGGTATGACGCTTGACGAGATACAGATAGCAAACACTCCTGCATCTTTCGAGCCTGCGCTTGACTATGTCGTTACAAAGATGCCGAGATTCCCGTTTGATAAGTTCGCCGATGCGAACAACTCGCTCAGCACACAGATGAAAGCTACGGGCGAAGTAATGAGCGTCGGAAGAACGATAGAAGAGAGCCTTCTCAAAGCTGTTCGTTCTCTGGAGATAGGTCTTTTCCACCTCGAGCACAAGCGTTTTGAGGCGATGAAGATCGAGGGTCTGATGGATTACATCAGGATAGGCACCGATGACCGTATCTATGCGATCGCACGTCTTTTAAGGCTCGGCGTTAGCGTCGATGAGATAGCCGATGCCACGAAGATAGACCGCTTCTTTATCAGAAAGCTCAAGAATATCACTGACGAAGAAGAAAAGCTGAAAGCTAAAAAAGGCGACAGGGACGAACTTTATATCGCAAAGAGATTAGGCTTCTCAGATAAGGAGATAGCAGTTCTGTGGGATATGAAGGAGACAGAGGTCTTTGATCTGCGCAAAAAGCTCGGCATCACACCTGTATATAAGATGATAGATACCTGTGCTTCCGAGTTTGAAAGCTATATCCCTTATTTCTACTCGACCTACGAGCAGGAGAACGAGTCGATAGTCTCGGACAAGAAAAAGATTATCGTGCTTGGTTCGGGTCCTATCCGTATCGGTCAGGGCGTAGAGTTCGACTATTCGACCGTTCACGCTGTAAAGACCATAAAATCCGCAGGCTATGAGGCTATCATAATCAACAATAACCCTGAAACAGTTTCGACAGACTATACCTGTTCGGATAAGCTCTATTTCGAGCCGCTCTGCGTTGAGGACGTTATGAACGTCATCGAGCTTGAGCACCCTGAGGGTGTTATCGCTACTCTCGGCGGACAGACAGCTATCAACCTTGCAGAGCCTCTGGCAGCGCTTGGTGTAAAGATAATCGGTACAGACTGCGCCGCTATCGACAAGGCTGAGAACAGGGATTCATTTGAAAAGCTTCTGGTCGACCTGAATATACCTCAGCCAAAGGGACAGGCAGTTACTAATATTGAAGCAGGCATAAAGGCTGCCGAGGAGATAGGCTATCCTGTGCTTGTTCGTCCAAGCTTTGTTCTCGGCGGAAGAGCTATGCAGATAGTTGCCAAGGAAGAAGCGCTGCGCCACTATCTGAAAACTGCCGTTGAAATTGACGAGGACAAGCCTGTTCTTGTTGATAAATATATCAGAGGAAAAGAAGTCGAGGTCGATGCTATCTGCGACGGAGAGCAGGTGTTCGTGCCTGGCATAATGGAGCTTGTTGAAAGAACAGGCGTACATTCGGGCGACTCGATAAGCGTTTATCCGTCGTTCAGCATCTCGCAGAAAGTCAAGGATACTATTCTTGATTACACAAGAAAGCTTGGACTTGGAATCGGCATAATAGGACTGTTCAATATTCAGTTTATCGTTGACCCTGACGACAACGTTTACATCATCGAGGTAAACCCACGTTCTTCAAGAACAGTTCCGTTCCTTTCAAAAGCAACAGGATATTCGCTTGCAGACATCGCAACACTTGTAAACCTCGGCAAGTCTCTCAAAGAGCAGGGTATCACCGAGATCTACCCGAAAGAGAAAGAGCGCTACTATGTTAAAGTTCCTGCGTTCTCCTTCTCAAAGCTCAGCGGAATGGACGCATACCTCTCGCCTGAAATGAAGTCAACAGGTGAGGCTATCGGCTACGACAAGAAGCTTCACAGAGCTATGTACAAGGCGCTTATCGCATCGGGCGTGCATATGCAGAACTACGGCACAGTCGTTGTTACCCTTGCCGATGAGGACAAGCAGGAGGCTCTCCCGCTTGTAAAGAGGTTCTATAATATGGGCTTCAACATCGAGGCAACTATCGGAACAGCCAAGTTCCTCAAAGACCACGGCATCAAGACCCGTGTTCGCCGCAAGATAAGCGAGGGCAGTAAGGACATTCTCGATTCTATCCGTTCGGGATATGTAAGCTATGTGCTAAACACCCGTGCGATCCTGTCTGGCGTGCATTATGAGGACGGCGTGCAGATAAGACGCTGCGCTATACAGAATAACGTAACGATGCTGACATCTCTCGATACCGTCAGAGTTCTACTCGACGTACTTGAAGAAATGACAATAGGAATATCCACAATAGATGCAGAATAAATAATAAAACCGATGATTGCGCAATGCTTTCATCGGTTTGTTTTTTATAAAAGAGTTTCAGTTATAAATCAGAATTTACCGCAGCAAACCTGTTGGGCAGCTGGGGGAAACCCTTTTGGAGAAGGGTTCTCCCCCAGACCCCCTTCCTAAACCTTTTAATGATTTTTCAGTAATGGGGCGCAAGACCCCATTACTGAAAAATATTAGAGAGTTCAGAAAAGAGAATTTGAGAGAAAACTTTTTTCCAAGAGAATATCCTCGGTTGCTCGACAGATACACTGCTATAAGTTTTGACTATTTATTAGATTTGCACCCGAAGGGGTATGGGGGCGATCGGAAAGCCCCCAATCAAGCGGAGCTTTGCTCCGCTAAATCTTGATTTATCGTGCTTTACGCCTTAACTATTCTGAAGAAATGGAACACCTCAAAGCCGTTTTCTGTGGCGGGTGCTTCCTCGAAGCCGTCGTCTGTCTCCACCAGCAGCTTGCCGTCTTCCTCTTTCCAGCCGCCAACGTGTCCGACAACATACTTGTCGTCGTAAGGCTCGCCGTCACCGCCGGCGATCTCCTTTGGCATCAGCTGCTTGAACGTGCCGTCAGCCTCGAACAGATAAACAGCCTGCGCCATTGCTTTCTGCATAGGGCTAACGCTTGTGTCGGCGCTCATGTCCTCAACAGTGCGCCATGTCTGCTTGAAATCCTTACCCATAACGTTGACCTCAGCGATCTTCCACATTCCGATAATGTCCATTTAAAACAACTCCTTTATATAATAAAATCAATCCTTAATGAACAGCGGCAGCTTTTCAAGGAACACAAGATCCTCTCTGTCCGCAGCGTCTCCCTCTGCGAGCACCGAAGCTTTGCAGACTATCTCTCCGCCAGCTTCTGCGCACAGCTTTTCAAGCGCATTGAGCGACTCGCCTGTGCTGATGACGTCGTCAACGATGATCACTCTCTTTCCGCGCAGCTTTGCAGCGTCCTCCTGTGACAGATAAAGCGCCTGCATCCCGCGTGTGGTTATCGAGCGCACGTTCACGCTGATAGGGTCTGTCATATACAGCTTGACTCCCTTTCTGCCCACAACATAAGGCTTTCCGCATTGTCTTGACATTTCATAGGCAAGCGGTATGCCCTTTGTCTCGGCAGTGAGGATAACGTCAAAATCCCCGACTTTTTTGAGCAGCTCTGCTGCACCCGCAATGGTTATCTCAACATCTGAGAACATAACGAACGCCGCAATGCTCAGCTTTTCGTCCACGGGCAGTATCGGCAGCTGCCTTTCCAGTCCTGCAACTTTTAAGGTGTATTTATCCATAAAGATCAGTCCCTTTCATTTTTTATTATTGTATCACCCTATCACTTCTTTGTCAACCGCAAACCACTTGACATAACCGCATTAACTGCTATAATAATACTAACACCACCACAAAGGAGCGATGGCTATGAGCAATAAATATATGGATCTTGCGATCAGAGAAGCCGCCAGCGGCATCACGCTCGGTGACGGCGGACCGTTTGGAAGTGTAATTGTAAGGGACGGCAGGGTAGTCGGCAGCGGTCACAACAGGGTGATAGTAAATAAAGACCCTACCTGCCACGGTGAGATGGAGGCTATCCGCTGCGCCTGCAAAAACCTTGGCACACATGACCTGTCGGGCTGTGAGCTTTATACTACCGCTGAGCCTTGTCCGATGTGCCTTGGTGCGATAATGTGGGCGAATATCAAAAAGGTGTATTACGGCTGCACCAGACTTGATACCGCACAGCTCGGCTTTCGTGACGATGATTTCTATAAGCACATCAATGGAGAGATAAAGGTCATTGACCTTTCCGAGTGTGACAGGGAAAACTGCCTTGAGGTCTTTAAGGACTATAAAGCCAAAAGTGATAAAAAACAATACTGAAAAAAACGGCTGCCCGCAAGGACAGCCAGATTTTTTATGCTTTGTTTTTCTGCATTTTTTTGACCGTTGTGAACGCCAGCACAGGCAGCGTTATGAGGTCAACAATGCCGATAGGTACTATCATCGTCTTCGGGAAATCAAATCCGAACACATTGTTGAGTGAAACTATCAGCGACCCCAGCACTATCGTTATAAGACATATACCCCATACTATATCAAGCTTGTTGATTTTCATTTTTTATCTCCCCTTGTTGTCTTTATTCGTATTTCAGTCCGAAGCCTTTTTTGAGCCAGCACTCATTTGTACCTATCTGTTTGATGTCACTGTACCACGGGCTTGGCAGAGTTCCTGAGAACTTAGCATCACCGCAAAGCACATTAGCAACGCCCTGACCTTCCGAGCCGGGCAGGTAGCACATTACTATGCTGTCCCAGTCCTTTATATCCTGCTGATCGAGGATAACGTTCCTTCCTGCGATGATGCAGGCAACTGTCGGCTTGCCAAGCTCCTTTGCTTCCTTGATAGCTTCCTTGTTGCCTTCAAGTCCGAGCTTTCCGCAGAGTGAAAGATCCTCCGTGTCGCCGTTCCACTCAGCATAAGACTGTTCACCTACGCAAAGCAGAACTACATCAGCTTTTGAAGCTTCGCTCTTGTCGGTAACTACCTTGATGCCGTGCTTTTCTGCGACCTGCTTGAAGCCTTCGATCAGAGTCGTAACGCCTTCGATGTCTTTTTCCGGGCTTGAGTTCCATTCGATAGTCCAGCCGCCGCACTGCGCCTGAGCGTGATCTGCGGCAGGTCCTGTAACGTAAACTGTCGTGCCCTTCTGTATAGGAAGCACCTTATTATCGTTTTTTACGAGAACCATGCTTTTTTCGACCAGCTGCTCTGCGACCTTGCGGTATTCCTCCGAGCCTGTTTCTGTCTGCTTGGTCTGTAAGTTTTCAAACATCGGATCCTTGAAAACTCCTGCTTCCTGCTTGACTCTGATGATCCTTGTTGCAGCATCGTCAACTCTTGCCTGAGAGATGCGTCCGTCGTCGACCGCTTTAATGATAGTTGATACTACCTCATCAGCCGTATCGACTTCCATGAACATATCGATGCCTGCATTTACAGAATTGATTATCTGTTCCTCATAGGTGCTTGCAGATGTGTTCTGAACAGAGTTCCAGTCGCTTACGATGAAGCCCTTGAAGCCGAATTCGTTTTTGAGCTTATCTATATATTTCTTGTTTTCGTGCATCTTTACGCCGTTTACAGCAGAGTGGCTTATCATTATAGTCTGAGTGCCCGCATCTATCTGTGCCTTGTAAACTTTCAGAAGCTCATCTATCTGAGCGTCCGTAAGCTCGGCATTTCCACGGTCCATAAGCATTTTGACGCTGCCCTGTTCACCTGTGCCGTAGCCAACGTTGCCGTCAGCGAAAAAGTGCTTTGCACAGACGATAAGTCCGCCGTCAAGCAAGCCTTTTGTGAATGCTGTGCTAAGCTCGGTAATGGTATTCAGGTCACTGCCGTAGCTCTCGTAGGTGCGTCCCCAGCGTGGATCGACAGACTGTGCAACACACGGTGAGTATGTCCACAGCGTGTGGCAGAGCTTGGATTCATCGGCGGTTATCTGTCCTACCTTGTACATAAGATCCTTGTCATTTGCCGCACCCATGTTGATGTTGTGCGGGAATATGACGGAGTTATAGCAGACATAAATGCCGTGTACCTGATCCTGACCGTAAATAATGGGTATACCGCTTTGCGATGAGATCGCATTTTTCTGTATCTCATCAATGGTATTGCGCCACTGTTCCGCTGTCTGTGCGGTTATCTTTGAAAGCACTCCGCCGTAGCAGTTCTGTTTCATGTTGTTTTCATTGACCATTTTCAGCTCCGGCAGAGCCATCTGGTTGACTTTCTGTTCCAGCGTCATCTTTGAAACGACCTGTTCAGGCGTCATATCCGCATACTGTTTGTAGTTGTACGCAGGTTCAGCTTCCTGCTTGCTGCTGTCCTGAACAGACGAGTCTGCCTTTGATGAGCTTTCCGCAGCAGATGAGCTTTCTGCCTGCGATGAGCTTGATTCAGCCTTTGAGGAGCTTTCGCTCTTTGATGAGCTGTCTGCACACCCTGCCATTGAAAGCAGCATCGCCATGCAGACGGCTAACGCAACAGCTTTCTTTTTCATTGTTTTTCCTCCTTTTTATTTTGATATGATTATAGCATAACACCTGCCTTTCGTCAATCATTTCTTTTCTGTTACCTGTTACATCTAAAAAATAACTTGTCGCTTCAAATCCATTGAAAAAAACAAAACAGTATGATATACTATATCATAATAAAGGGGGGAGCAGGGATGCTTTATCTGCTGGAATCAAATTATAAGGATTCAGTCAAGGAATATGATTTCACAAGCAAGATGCCGTATGACGAGAACGGTTTTATTTACGACTGGTACGGCACAAAGCGTGAGGATTTTGAAGACGTTGTCTCAAAGATGATAGATTCCCAGACAGGTGAGGGACTCCCCGAAGGCTATGTCCCCGAAACGATATATTTCCTCTGGGATAATGATGAGATAGTCGGTATGTTCCGTTTCCGCCATTATCTTTGCCCGTCGCTTGCCGAGGGCGCAGGACACATAGGATACTATATCGGCGAGGAGTTCAGGGGAAAGGGCTATGCTGCAAAAGGGCTTGCCCTGCTCATAAAAGAAACTAAGGACAGACTGCGTGAGGACGAATACTATATCCGTGCAAACAAGGACAATATCGCCTCGCAGAAGACTGTGCTGAAAAACGGCGGATATATCCATCATACGGATAAAGACAAGGTCTATATGCGCATAAGAAAATAAGGAGAATGCTTTTTATGGAAGCAGAGAAGATTAGTTTCGTAGAATATCAGTGCCCGAGCTGCGGTGCAGACCTGCATTACAGGGAAGACCAGTTCATGATAACCTGCAAATACTGCGGAGCAAGAGTCGAAAGAGAGCTTGACCGCACAGCGCAGGATAAGGTCAATGCCGCAAAACAGCTTGGGATAGTAAAAAGATATATCGAAGATACAAATACGCTGAATGCGCTCAGAAAGAAGCAGAAAAACGCAAAGGACAGGGTAAAGCTCTGTTCGGAGAACGCTCTTGTAGAGCCGAATTTTATCGAGCGTTTCCCGTTCATCATCTTACTGGTGCTGATCCCGCTTGCAGCTTTTATGATATTTGCCTCAAAGGGCGACATTTCAGTCATTATCCTGCTGACGATAATCATGGCTGTTTCGGTTATCGTTTTCATTGTCCAGACGCTGAAGGGAAAAGAAAAAAAGCGCCTTGCCTCTGAAGCAAAAGCACGCATCGATGCAGCACAGCAGGAATTAGTACAGGCTGGCGATGAGCTTGAGGCGTTTGAAAAAAAGTTCAACAAAGATGTTATCCCCGAAAAGTATCGCAGCATGGATTCGCTGAAATATCTTGAGCACGTTTTTGAGACAGCACAGGCTTGTACAATGGGCGAAGGCTTCAAGCTGTGCGATGATTACCAGGCTCAGAAGCGCATAGAGGAAATGAAAAGCGAACAGCTCGCAAGAGTAGCAATGATGACCGATACAATTCGCCGTGAACAAAGATACGGCTCTGACGACATCAGGAACTTTTCGATCTTCGGAGGCGCAAGCAAAAAGACCACTACCGATCTTATGGAAGCTTACGCAAACGCAAAGCAGAAAATGAACAATAATAAAAGGGGTTAAAATGAAAGGCATCTATAACGGTATCGAGTGCCATACAGGCGACCAGCGCATCGACGGAGTTTGGCAAAAGGCACTTATCTACGATTGCAAGCCGGAGGGCGACGACGAAAACGCCCTGAGCGAAGCAGGCTTTGAGGATCTTGATAACGGTCTGTGGGTAAAGGTCATCACTAAGCAGCAGTGCCGTGAGATAGTACAGGAGTTTGAACGCCAGCGGCAGATCACCGAGCAGAAAAAGCTCGTACAAAACCACAATGAAAACGAGGAAAGAATAAAGCTTGAAACACAGCTGCATATGTACAACGAGAGAATGGCATCACGCCGGGCAAAGATGCGGTGGCTGAAAATTGAATTTGAGGGCGCTTCGGTCTTTGCGTTGGTCATCAGCCTGATCTTTGTATTCGTATCTGCGCTGTACAGGTCAGACCCCACCATGAAAACGATCGCTCTGCCGCTGTGGGCGAGCCTGTCGCTGCTGCCCGTGATAATGATAGCCTCGTTTATCGCAGCGATCAGAAAGCAGCCCGAGATCTATCTTGTGCTTGCAGTCCTGTTAATCATCACAGCGGTGATAGCGTGGGATATGGCATCTATCGTGGTAGCTCTTGCTGCGTGCGCATTTATAGCGTTCTATATCATCACCCGCAGCGTCAGCGAGCTGAAAAAAGAGCCCGAGTACCCGCATTATTTCAATAAAACATTTGACGAATTTATCAGGTAAACCAAAACAGCCGATCTCATTAAAGCGAGGTCGGCTGTTACTGTGTCAAAAATATCTGTTCAGCTATCCTGCCGATAATGCTGTAAGGTTCGGTCTGTGAAAGCTCGGCGGTGTGCATGGAAGAATGTCTGAACGTGTCGGCAAGCTGCTGTAAAACGCCTATCTGCGCATCTGTCAAGCCGTGCAGGGACATCTGAGCGCTGCCCTGATTGCCAAGCAGCTCATCGAGAGATCTTGAAAAGCTGTGCATAAGCACGCAGAGTTTCTATTGGCGGTGAGGCGATGTTGCTTTCATATTTGCTTATCGAGGCTTCCGAAACATCAAGCAGTTCGGCGAGCCTTTTTTGTGTCCAGCCTTTGCTTTTGCGCAGGCTTTTAAGATTTGCACCAAGGTCAAACATTTTAACCACCTCAACTTTCTATATTAGAAATTATACCACAAAATTCTTGACAATATTTCCGATTTGTGATATAATTACAGAAAAATAAGAAAGATTATTGCAAGTTTTATGAAATTTGTTCAAGGAGGTTAAGAAAATGGCTAATTTTACTTGTGATATTTGCGGCGGAGCAATAAAAATGCAGGGCAGTCAGGGCGGCGTGTGTCAGAACTGCGGCATGGAATATGATCTCGAAGCTATAAGAGCAAAGGCAAACGCACCGCAGCAGCAGACCCCGACCTATCAGCAGTCAGTCTCGCCGTATCAGCAGCAAGCGCCAATGGGTTTTGTCCAACAGCCTGTAATGGTACAGCAGGCACCGCAGAATATGCAGCAAAATCCAATGGACAGACAGGCTTTGCTTATTTATCTTAATGATTTAAGAACAATGGAAACTATTATTCATGAAAACAACTCCAGATTAGATTTGGCAGATGAAAAGACTACTCGTCTTTCTGATGAGCTGCGTGATATACAAACCGAGATGACGGAGATTGATAATAGTCTCCAAAAACCTCTTTCCAAATTTAATTTAGATGGAGATGCGGCTGGTCCTTTGACTGGTGTTTTATTCGCTCTCCCGATAGGCTTAATTGGTTTTTTTGCAGGTAAAGGATTTATAGCATTAGCAGGCGGTTTTTTACTATTTGTCGGAGTCTGCTGTCTGCTTTACTTTATAGCTATATTAGTGAGTGACATAAAAATTCACAAAAATTATGTACAAAGAACACTAAATGAGCAGGAAAATTCCCGCAGAATATATGATGATTTGAAAGAAAAATACTCAAACAAAAGTGGATCTTATCAAAGGTGGACAAATCAATATCCAACTATAAAAAGGGATATGATAAATGAGAGAAACTCCACTATACAGTTGCTAAAGCAAGCTTATGATGCAAACATAATCCCTTTGCAGTTCAGGACGATAGAGGGAGTTTACTATCTTTACGATTATCTTTCAACATCTAATCAGAGCCTTGCAGAAGCGTTGATGCAGGCTAATCTCGAAGCAATAAAGCAGAAAATCGACCAGATGATACGAATGCAGAGCAAAATGCTTATTGAACAGCAACAGACAAATGCTCGTCTTGCTGATATTCAGCAAACAAATCAGAACATTCTGAAAACAGCTGCCCTGACGGCTCGATATGCTCAGGTTGCCGCAGTAAATTCCGAGCTTGCGGTCAAGCTTTCAAGCAAACAGCTCGCCTACCAGAGAGCAGATTTCTGGCTCAAATAAAACTAAAGCAGGACTCCCGATTGGAAGTCCTGTTTTTTATGCCTGTTTTGTTATCTGCTCAAATAGCTGCTCGCCCGACTGATCGGTGTAGAGTATCCCGCGCATACCGAGAGCCTCGGCGGCGGCGATATTTTTCTGCGTGTCGTCGATGAAAACGCACTGCGTCGGGTCGAGCGAGTACCGCTCGCAAAGTATCCTGTAAATGCGCTCGTCGGGCTTGGTCACCTTTTCACAGCAGGAGAACACTCCGCCGTCCATCATCGGAATGAACGCCAGCACCCACGGCGCCGTGTGCATCAGATACGTAAAATAGTTTGAAAGGTAAAAAACCTTGTGTCCCTGCGCTTTGAGGCGCTCCACCAGCGGCAAGGCATACTCCCTCAGCTTCGGGCACTCGCCCAGATGCGCAAAAATCAGCCTTATTTCCTTTTCATATTCGGGTCTGTGCAAAATAAACTTTTTCAGCACTTCCTCGTCCGAAAGCGCACCCCTGTCCAGCTCGTTCCAGTCGCCGCTTTTCCACATCGCCTCAATGACCGCATCAGCGGCGCTTTCGTCAAGCCTCGACCTGACAAAATCCTCAAAGTAAAAATCTATCAACACCATACCGATGTCAAAAATAACGTTCATATTCTTTCTAAAGCTCCTTGAAAATTACAGTTTCAGTCCTGTGCTGTTCGTTTGAGTAAAGATAAGTTATCTTCACCTGTTCCTTTGACCATTCAAACTTGTATTTTCCCTCGTTGCGCAAACCGTTTTCGGTTGTGAACGAGCCTATCTTCTCGGCTTTCTGGTTTTTGACCTGATAAATATCGCCGTATCCGCTGAACATATACGACCTTTCACGGATAACGATGCTGTGCTTTTTATCAGGGGAGTCGTAGCGGTAGTATTTCGGGTCGTGATCGGAGAGATCTCCCTGATAGTTGGAAATTATCAGCGCCATTCCTATCACCGCCGTCGCAAACGCAAGAATGACAGAAACAATGATGTTCCTCGCCTTGCTTATGCTCTTTATCGGTGCGGCGCTGTCAAGCGGTATCGATGCAAGCACCAGCAGCACCGACATTGTAAACATGATGAAGAACAGCACATCGAATTTGCCGTATGAACTATGCTCGTTGATTATGCCGTTGTTGTAGGAATAAGTGATCTTTTCTTCTGTGCAGTGCAGCACCGTGAATATACCTGTGCTGACCAGGACAAGCGCCGCCGAGACGATCCGCAGAAGGCATGCTGCTCTCAGACGCTTGCGAAGGCGCTTGTTGAAAAACGCTCTTGCAGAGATATAAGTGCAGTATATGTAATAAACAATGATAGCAGTCAGTATTATTTTTACAAGAATATCCATAACTCACTGCTCCTTTTCACTCATACTGCATATTTTCTGGAAAGAATTGTTTCTCATTCACCTTTAAATTATCATTATGTGAGAATTATAACACAACAGTTTCCTTTCGTCAAGTGCTGAAAGCGCCGTGACAGCGCAGTTTTTATACATTTTAAAAAAATAAGACTTTTTTAAGATTTGATTTAAGAGTTATTTCAGAAATGCCTGTTATGCTATAAACAGAGAAAAATAAGCACAGTTTATCAAATAATATTTGTAACGAAACAGAGTTTTCTCCGTCTAATATATGTGAACGGTCAGAAAACCACGTAAATTGGCTGTTTCATCATTTAAGGATTTCTTAATAAACTCTGTGCTATACTAAGACCAATGCAGAAACAGAACAAAAACGAAGTGGAGAACAAAAAAGACAACGAAAAGAAACGGAGGAGAGAGAATTGGGAGTATTTTTAAAGTACATTTCCAAGAATATGTTGGAGAGAAAGGGCAGACTTTTCCTGCTTATCTTTTCAATAATGATAAGTGTAGCGCTGCTGGTCTGCAGCCTCGGACTTATCGACTCGCTGGTTGACAGTTATGTTCAGCCGATGAGGATCTCAGCGGAAGGACAGGACATCGGTATCAGTTCCAATACCGACACTAGGTTCTTCTCACTTGATGACATCAACGCAAAGGGCGTCAAGGACATCAAGGGTGAACTCAGAGCGCAAGGTGTCATCAATGAAGACGATGAGGTAAAGTATGTTTCACTCGTCGGCAGAAAAGAACTTGACATCAAATTGACTGAGGGCAAGTTTGAAAACAAGAATGAAAAGAGCATCGTAATTTCCGACCGTATCGCAAAGGACTACAATGTAAAGGTCGGCGGAAAGCTCACAGTCGCTATTGACGGTAAGAAATCAGAATATACCGTAAGCGCTATCGCTTCCAGTGACGGACTGTTCTATACGGATAAGAAAAAGAGCTTCTCAGCAGTAGTTCCTTACGACTATATGAACGAGCTGCTCAAAGCAGACGGCAAATTCAACTACGCTACCGCAAAGATGACTGACTCAGACGCAGTCGTAAAGGACGTAGTCAAGGATTTCAACGATGCAAATGAATCGTTTACATCTTATATCCTTGTTGATGATACTACGATCGGCACAGAGTCAATAACAATGGGACTTTACGGAATGCTCGCACTTGTATGTATCGTATGCGTTATCATTATCTGCGGCGCATTCAAGCTGATAATTACAGAAAGACTTCCCATTATGGGAACATTCATGAGCCAGGGTGCAACAAGAAAGAAGCTCCAGCGCATAATCCTTATGGAAGCAGGTCTTTACGGCGTGATCGGTTCGATCTTCGGCGTAGTTCTCGGAGAACTCGGACTTGCAGCATTCACCAGAAGCTTTGCACCTCTTAAAGAATACGGCATCTACCCTGCACTTACTATCAATATAGTACACATCGCAGTTGCAGTTGCATTCGCAATTATCCTTTCCGTAGGCTCCGCTTGGCTGCCTGCAAGAAGCGTCAAGAAGCTTCAGGTCAAGGACGTTATCCTCAACAGAGTTGAGCAGAAGCACAAGAAGGGTGCTGTAAGATTCATCGCAGGCTGCGTGCTGCTCGCACTCGCTATCGCAGGTTTCGTAAGCAACGCACAGTGGACAGTAGATATGAGCGGACTGCTCTTCTTCGCAGCATTCCTCGGGATCGTAATGATGTCAAGAAAGCTGCTCAAAGTCCTCTCAGGCATCTTCGCAAAGCTGTTCAGAGGCAACACCACAGCATTCCTCGCAATGAACAACATCAAGTCCTCAAAGCTCCTCAGAGGAAACATCACCCTGCTCGTTGTTTCACTTTCAGCAGTATTCGCGATCGTTTCCGTAGGCGCATCAATGAAGACCCTCGTTGTTTCGGCATATGAGGAACTCAACTCAGACTACATGGTTTCAAAAATCATCGCAAGCCAGTCTGATACCACATCTACCGAGATACTCGTTGACAAGCTCTCACAGGTAGACGGCATCGACAAGGATTCTATCACACCGCAGTACGGTGCAAGCACTCAGACCAATGACTATTTCTACTGGATAATAGCAGCAGACCCTGATAAGTATGCTGAGTATATGCAGTATTTCCACTTTGATTCCGCAGAGAACAAAGACACCTATGCTAAGTACAAGAACGATACCAACAAGGGCATCCTCCTTGGCGACATAGTTGCAAAGAAGATAGACAAGAAAGTCGGCGACAAGCTTGAGATCGAGGTCGGCGGCAAGAAAGAGACATTCAATATCATCGGCACATTCGACAGCGGACTTTACAATAACGGCAGAGTAGCACTTATGAAGCCTGATGATATAAAGACTGCATTCGGTATCAAAGAAGCTGAAAGCATCGACTTCAGACTCACTAAGGGCGCTGACGCAGCAAAGGTTGAAAAGGAATTCAAATCGTTCATAAGCGATATGGGCGCAACCTATATCTCCAATGAAGATATGATGGAAGAGAACGTTAAGTCCAATCAGATGATAATCGACATTCTTTCAGTATTCTCTTATCTCGCACTCGTTATCACCTCGATAGGTATCCTTAACAACATCTCGATCAGCTTCCAGCAGAGAAGAAAAGAGTTCGCAGTGATGACCTCCGTAGGTATGAACGCTAAGAAGAGAAGAAGACTTGTACTTTCCGAGAGCGTTTCAAGCGTTATCTGGAGCCTTGCAATAGCAGTTCCGTTCTCCTTGATCGTAAACGGAATAATGGAAAAGCTGATGAAGTTCGTCGATCTGCCGATGGCAATTTCGTTTGACTGGAAAGCGCTCCCTGTATACTCGCTCGTTGCACTCGTCGTAGTGCTGGTCGCAACACTTTCAACAATGAGAAAATCAAAGAAGCTCAACGTAGTAGCAGAACTTAAGTATGAATAAAAGAGAGGTAATAAATATGAGCAATGTAATAGAAGCAGTAAAGGTAAACAGATCATTCGTAAACGGCAAGGAAACCACACACGTTCTAAAAGATATAGACCTCAGCGTCAAGGAAGGCGAGTTCATCTCCATTATGGGACCTTCGGGAAGCGGAAAGTCAACTCTGCTTTATCTGCTCGGCGGACTTGATATGCCATCCACAGGTGCAGTAAGCATCAACGGCGTTGACCTCAGCACCCTTAAAGATAAGGAACTGTGTGCTATGAGAAATGAGGAAGTAGGATTCGTATTCCAGTTCTATAACCTCGTCCCGAACCTTTCAGTTGAGGATAACATCGCTCTGCCTCTTATGATCGCAGGCAAGAAGAGAAGCGAGTACAAGGACAGACTCAACGACTGCCTGAAGATCATTGGCATGGAGAATAAGAGAAAGCTCACACCAAGAGAGCTTTCCGGCGGTCAGCAGCAGAGAGTTGCTATCGCAAGAGCGCTTGTTTTCGATCCTAAGATCATCTTCCTTGATGAGCCTATCGGAAACCTCGACTCCAAGACAGGCACAAGCCTTATGGAGCTGTTCAGAGACATTAACCAGAAGTACAACAAGACTATCGTTCAGGTAACACACTCCGAGTCAGCTGCAATGTACGGCACAAAGCTCGTAAAGCTCGTTGACGGTGAGATAACCTCTATCGACGACATCATTTCCGGTCAGATAGTAAAGACTACCGTAGTATCCCAGCACGTTGCTTCATAAGGAGCCACAGAGATAGAAAATTCAGGGGAAACAAAAGAAATAACATAAAGGAGTTGCTGCTTATGCAGGTCGAATACAGAAAAGCCGAGCTTTCAGATGCAAAGGTTTTGATAGAAATATACAATGCTGCATTTTACAGCGACTATGTAAAATACGGTGAATGTCCCGCTTACGGGATGACAAAGGAAATGATGGAGAAATCCATTGAAAACTATCCCAAGTTCCTCATTCTGCTTGACAATGAGCCTGTGGGCTGCGTTTCGAGCAGAAAGGTGGAGGAGGGAACCTACGAGGTCGGCTGTTTGTGCGTCGTTCCCGAGTATCAGGGTAAAGGTCTCGGAACACAGGCAATGAGGTTCATGACCTCACACATCACCGACTGGGACAAATTCACCCTGGTCACACCGATAGACAAAGAACAGAACGTCAAGTTTTACACCGAAAAATGCGGATTTGACATAGTGTCGACCGAAATGGACGGAAGCGTCAAGGTCGCACGGTTCCTGTTGAAAAGAGACAAATTAAAGCTCGTAAGACCTGCAAAGGAACATAAGCAGCAGGCTCTTGATTTCACACAGGAGTTCTTTGACAACGGCGAAAAGATAATCAACGGCAGCGAGATGCTTGACCACACCGACGATTATGACAGCTGGCTTGCAGGCGTAACAGCCAACACCAGCGCAGAAACTGTCGATCCGAACTGGGTGGTGACAGACACATTCTTTGCCACCGACGCGGCGGGAAAGATTGTCGGCATCATCGACCTGCGCCACACGCTCAACGATTTCCTTAAAAATTTCGGAAACAGCGGTTACAGCGTCCGCCCGACAGAAAGAAGAAAGGGCTATGCAACAAGGATGCTTGCAATGCTGCTTGATATCGCGAAACAAAGCGGAATGACCGAGCTGCATCTTTCGGTCGAAAAGACCAACGAGCCGTCGATAAAAACTATCGTGAAAAATGGCGGCGTGTACGAGCGCAGCTTCGAGTTTGAAGGCGAGCTTGCAGACATCTACAAGATAGCTCTATAAAAGAAAAAATAAATTGGAGGAGATACCTATGAACGAACTTTGCAAAGTCATCAGAGAAATGACCATTCCAAACTTCCTGAACATCAGGACCTCCATACAGACCTATGACAGAGATGCTCTGTGCTGCGGCGCTCCGTGCTGGCGGTGGGTGTATCACGCACTCCATTCCGCTGACAAGTGGTTCATAAACCCTTGTGTTTACGAAGAGCCGGAGTTTCATCAGGAAGGCATGGACAATCCCGATAACCCGACATCTGTTGTCCTCTCAGACGAACAGCTGCTGGAATATCTCGACTTTGTTGAGAAAAAGACCTATGATTACATCGACTCGCTGACAGACGAGATGCTCTATGAGTGTCCCGAAAACTGCGAGCATACAAGACTTGAACTTGTTCTTCGCCAGTTCCGTCACATTTCATTCCACACAGGAATGCTCAACGGACAGACAGCCCTTGCAACAGGCAAGTTTCCTATGTGGGTATCGCAGGCTGATAAGTATGTCGATGACGGTATCTTCTTCGGCAGATACCGCAAAGGACAGGTAACAAAGTGATAAGAACTTTTGCGCAAAAAGTAAGGATAGTATTAAAATAGCTGAAAAGATAGTATTCATAACCACGAAAGACCCATAACACATTTGTATTTAACAAAAGTGGTGTGGGTCTTGACTGGATATAGGGAAAATAGGAAACCAAAAATGAAAAAAGCGATAACACTTATTCTTGCAGGAATTATCTGCTTGCTGTGCTTTGCAGGCTGCTGCCCTTATAAATCAAGCTATAAAGCTGTCGCATTCGTTCACTCAAATACCGATGATTCGGCAAAAATGAATTTCTCGGAATTTGAAGGAACGATAGTATTTGAGCTTAAAAGCCAAAACGGTTCACAGGCAAAGCTCAAATATTCCGCAAAACTTCAAAAAGGCAATGCACAGATATATTATGACCATGACGGCACAAAAAAGAAGCTTTTCTCTGCACGTGAAGGTGAGCAGGAAAGAGGCTCTGTAAAAGGTCTGACAAACGAAAAGGTATACATTATCGTAGAAACAAACGGTAAGTGTGAAGACGGAGAAATGTCTTTTGAGGTCGACTGACAAGAACAAATGTTTCACGTGAAACATTTTTGAAATGAGTTTGGAAAAAGGAGAAAAAACAATGACACAAAACGAGAGCAAAAACAGTAAACTGGCACTTTTTCTGCCTTTTCGCTGCATAGTATTTCTGCTTGTATTTCTGATAGGTGCGCTTATCGTTGATAAAAAAGTAGGCGAGATAAACAACTGGTGGTCGATAGTAGCAAGTGCAGTAAATATCGTAACGATACTGCTTATAGTGCTTGTCGCTAAAAAGCACGGCAAGACCTACCGCGAGCAGCTGAATCTGAAAAAAGGATTGGACACGCCGAAAAGGACGATAATACTTGTCATTCTTTTCTGTGCTGTCGGAATGTCTGGAATGTACGCTGCAGGACTCATCTGCTACGGTTCGGTGATGCCGAAAGCAGCACTCGATGTCGTTGCTCCGATCCCGCTTGCTATTGCGGTGATAAATCTTATCGTTCTGCCTGCAACTGTCAGCTTTGCAGAGGACGGGCTTTATCTCGGTCTTGGTGTCAACAGCTTTAAGAACAAGTACGCTGCAATATTCATTCCAGCTTTTTTCTACGCACTTCAGCACTGCTTTATCCCGACAATGTTTGATGCAAAGTATATGCTTTACAGATTATTGTCATTTCTGCCATTAACAGTTATTTTCTGCCGCAATTATCAGAAGAATAAAAACCCACTGCCGATAATGATAGCCCACGCAATTCTTGATTTTGCAACGGGAATGATGATACTTTTGACCTCAGCAAGCTCAGAACTTTACGAAAAATGGGGCAGTATGATATAAAAGGAGAACTAAAATGCTTGGTATATATTTCAGTGCAACAGGCAATTCAAGGTTCGCATTGGAGACGTTTATAAAAGAGCTTGACAGCAGCGCCGCTATCGTCTCAATAGAGGATAGTACCGTTATGCAGCAGCTCGGAAAGGCTGACGAGATAGTTTTCAGCTATCCCGTGCAGTACAGTGCCGTGCCTAAATTCGTCAGGGATTTTATCGACAAAACGGCGAATCTCTGGCAGGGGAAAAAGGTCTTTGTCATCGCAACGATGGCGGCGTTCAGCGGAGACGGCTCGGGTGTGCTTGCACGGCTTTTGAAAAAACACGGTGCAGTCATCACAGGCGGTCTGCATCTGGCGATGCCCGACAGCATCGCCGACGAAAAGGTGTTCAAACGCCCGTTTGAAAAGAACAGGCAGGCTGTTGCGGCGGCAAAGCAGAAAGCGCAGAAGGCTGCGGACAGGTACAAAAGCGGTCACCCGTGCAGACAGGGACTCGGCTTTCTGCCTCGATTTGCGGGGCTTATCTCGCAGAGGCTGTGGTTCGGTCACAGAACGATGAAATACTATTCAAAGGGCTTGAAGATAGACCGCGCTAAGTGCGTAGGCTGCGGCAAATGCGCAGCGGTCTGCCCGACGGGGAACATCTCGGTGCAGGATAAGATCGCCGTCAGCGGCAAAAAGTGCACGGTGTGTTACAGGTGCGTCAACAGCTGCCCGATGAAAGCGATAACTCTGCTCGGCGACAAGGTCGAGCAGCAGACGATGATAGAGAAATATATTTAAGATCAGATCGTGCGAGGTAAAACTATGACGATAGAATACAGAAAAGCAGCAGCGCAAGATGCGCAGGTGCTGGCGGATATCTACAATGCGGCATATTACGGCGATTATGTCAGATATGGTGCCTGCCCCGGATACGGACACACAAAAGAAACGATGGAGAAGTCGATAAGAGAGACACCGAAATACGTCATTCTGTGTGACAGCAAGCCTGTCGGCTGCATTTCATGCAAACAGATAGAAAAAGGTTTTTACGAGATAGCTAACCTGTGTATCGCTCCTGAATATCAGGGCAAAGGACTCGGGACACAGGCAGTTAAGTTTATAAAGACTAAATGTGAGGATTGGAACAAGATCACTCTGGTAACGCCTTTGTCCAAGACGGAAAATGTTAAGTTCTACACCGAAAAATGCGGATTTCGCATTGTGTCGACCGAAAAAGACGGTAATGTTGAACTTGCCCGTTTTTTGTTGGAAAGATAAATTAAGCCCGAAAGCAGAAAAACATCTGCTTTCGGGCTGTTGTTTTGTGTTGTGTTCTTACAGGTCGCCTAAACGTTTGAACTTAATGCTGATAAGGTCAAGTCCTCCGAAACGGAAATGCAGTCTGACAACAGTGAAGCGAGAGTAGAGAATTGTTTTTTCTATGGTTTGGCTGACAGGTTTGCCGCCTGTTCCGTTCCAGGTGAACGTGCCGTAAGATATGCCTGTGCAGAATACTGTGACAGGCAGCTGTGCAAGCTCGCTCGCATTGGAGCTTGCTGTGAGCGTTATGCTGTAAATGCCTTCATTGGCTCTTTCGACAGTAAAGCAGTAGTCCATGTTCCTGCGGACTTTAACGTCTGTAAGGTCTATTTCCAACTCGTCCTCAAGATAATATACTCTGCCTGCTGCTTCGGGGTCAATAGCTTCATCAGGCTTATTAATGACCTCGACCTGCTCCTCCTCGTTCATCATACGCTTCATTGCGTGAGTACCGAGCAGGAAGGAGAGCGTGTTTTTTGCACAGCGCTGAAGCTCTGCTCTTGTAAGACTGCCGTTTTCAAGTGCCTGCAAAATGTTGTCGGTGTGCTTTTCGCTGTTGGCGCAGACCATATAGACATCGTTCTGCGCTCTGACCATTGCGGCAAAATTCTGCTTGTCGGGATCGCAGCCACGGTCGTTTATGTCAGCCCACCAGTCAGTCATTGCAAAACCGTCAAAGCCCCACTGATCTCTGAGGATAACGGTATCAAGATCATGATTTCCAGCTGTCCAGAGGTCATTGACCTTTCCATAGGAGGTCATCACGGACTTGTTGCTGCCGCATTTTATGGCAAGCTCAAAGCCTTTGAGATAGATCTCCCTGAGCGCTCTTTCGCTGACAGCGGAATCAATGGAACGCCTGTGTGTTTCCTGATTGTTTGCGCAGAAATGCTTGATAGTGCCTTCAACGCCCTGACTGTGCAGACCTTTAAGCTCTGCGCTTGCGATCGCTCCCGTAAGGAACGGGTCTTCGGAGAAATACTCAAAATTCCTGCCGTTGAGAGGGTGGCGGTGGATATTCATTCCCGGTCCGAGCAGGCAGTCAACGTTGTTTGCTCTCATTTCAAGTCCGAGCAGGGTGAAAAGCTCTTTAACGAGTTCCTTATTAAAGGTGGAAGCTATAAGCGTGCCGTTTGGCAGGCTGAACGCTTTTGTGCCTGTATCAAGGCGCATTCCCGAAGGTCCGTCGGAACAGCAGCCGCAGGGAACGCCCATTGCTTTGAGGTGTTCGCTCACTCCGCCGAAGGCAGCAGCCGTACCCGGAGTTACTTTCGGAGAACTCATTCCTTCGCCTCTGACAAGAACATTCAGGTCTTCATCTGTCAGCTGTGCGATAAAATCTTCAAGGGAGCATTTGCCGTTTTTAACGTCTGCGAGCTTGAAGCCTTTATCTCCTGTGAAAGGTATTTCCTCTGGAAGAAGCTCGCTTCTGCGCTGTTTTTCGTCTATCTTTGAAAGAGGAACGCTCTCAAAAGCCGGTGTTCCGTTCTTGTTTATTATCCTTTCAAAGCTCATTACAGGAGCGAGAGCTTGTGATAGCTGTTCTGTGACCTTTGTTTCGTTGAGCTTGAAAGCGCAGATCTCGTCAGCGCTGCGCACGTCGCTTCCTGCGAATATGCGGTAAGCGCCTTCTTCAAGCACCCAGGCATACGGGTATCCTGTGATACCGCTGTCATCGTAGCTCGCAAACCTTTTCTCATCTATGCTTATAGTAAGGGTCTGCTCCTCATTAGGAGCGAGCAGCTTTGTCTTATCGAATCCGCAAAGGACTCTTGCAGGCTTTCCGAGTTTTCCCTGAGGCGCTTCGCAATAGATCTGCACAACTTCCTTGCCTGCGCAGCTGCCGGTGTTCTTCACGGTCGCCGTTACCGTGACGGTCTGTCCGTCATAGCTTCCGCCTGCGCTTATCTCAAAGTCGGTGTATGACAGTCCGAAACCAAACGGATAGCGGACTTTTTCTTTTGCAAAGGTCTCAAACCAGCGGTAGCCGACATATATATCCTCGGTATAGAAATTTCTTTCGCTGTTGTGGAAATACTTGTCCGACGGGTAGTCCTTTACATCGTAGGCGATGGTATCGGGAAGCTTTCCGCAGGGAGAGACATCGCCAAGAAGCACTCTTGCTGCGCCTGTTCCGCCTGTCATTCCGCCCTGCCAGATATAAAGCACGGCTTCAGGCTCAAATTCATCGACAAAGCTCATATCAATGATATTGCCGACGTTCAGCACTACGATCATTTTTTGGAAATTGCGCCTTACGACACTCATCAGCTCGTATTCTTCATCGGAGAGCTTATACGAGCCTGCGGTATTGCTGTTGTCCTGTTCTTCTCCTGCTGTTCTGCCGATGACAACGATGGCTGCCTGTGCAGTCTGAGAAGCTTTTGCGGCAAGATCGTCCGAAACGGGCATTTCCTTCTGACTCCACGGTTCGCTGCCCCAGCCTTCGCCGTAGTCGTGAGGATTCTCTGCCAGCCAGTCACGGTAGGTCTGCAAAAGTTCCTCACTGAGCTTTGCGCCTGCTTCAAGCAGTCCGTCGGATATGTTCGTGACTTTTACAACGTTGACCATTCCGCCTGAGCCTGTTCCGCTTTTGACATAGTCCAGCTGAGTGCGTCCGAACACAGCAGTCTCTTTACTCTTATCAAGCGGAAGACCACCCTGATTGCGCACGAGAACTGCGCCCTCGGCAACCACCTGTGCTGCTTTTTCAACGTATTCGTTCCAGTCAAGTCTTGGCATGATAGACCTCCTTTTTGTATCGTTTTATTCGTTTCAGCGTGAGATCAGCTTTATGAATTTCTTGTCGTTCATCTGTTCGTTGGTAAGATACTCGCCGTCACAGAACAGCGCATAAGTGGTTATCGGTGTCGGAGCGCTCTGTGCGGTCTGCTTATCGGTGATATGGACAGCTTTGAACGGAACGCCCTGCTCTTTTGCGGTCTGTTCAACTATGGGTACATATTTGGCGTTGAACGGGCACTGGCTGGTATAATACAGCACATAGCCTTTTTCATCTGTATGAGGCGTTTTAGCACAGGGCTTGAACTGAGGCTTGGGAGCATCTTTCTCAAACGGCAGATACCACAGCTGTATGCCGTTTGAAGCCTCATCGCACACCTCAAAGCCCTTATATTTGAGATATTTCGGGTCGGCAAGGAAAGGTTTTTTCTTTGCGCTGGAAAGGATACACAGCCCGATCCTGCCTTTGTTTTTGCTGTCTTTTATACATTCGTTCAGCAGGTCGGTCGAATAGCCGTGACCTTTGAGAGAACCTGAGACCCACAGGCAGTCGATATACATATAGCCTTCGGCATCAATGGGATTCCATGCG
Source organism: uncultured Clostridia bacterium (assembly GCA_947307175.1). GTDB lineage: Bacteria > Bacillota > Clostridia > Oscillospirales > Ruminococcaceae > Hominimerdicola. Next base: position 30,873 of record CAMZIK010000002.1, on the reverse strand, counting down.
TTTTCGGCAGGGATATACTCGATAAAGCATTTGCCCCGTTCCTCGCTTTTGAGAAAGACAAGTCCCTCATCAAAGCGCTCTGACAGCCATGCTTTTTTTGATGAGACTTGAATATCCTTGTTGTTTGAAATGGCACAGCAGATGTGTTCGCTTTCAAGGTTTTCCTTTGTGAGCTGTATGTACTGCAAAAAAATCCCTCCCGTTTACTTTAGTTGACTTTAGATATTAATATCATTATAACGGATTTCTGCCGATTTTGCAAGACGGTTTTGAAAAAATGCTCTTTATTTGTTTTTCGGCATTAGAGGTTTTGATTTTGATATAAAGGACAAAGTTTTGATATATTTTTAAAATATAAAATGGTACTATCAGTTCATAGAGAAAAATACAGAACAAAAGGACAAAAATAAGAAGGGGGAGAACTTTATGGCATTTGATAAGGCTTTATACAAAAAGCTGTTCAAGATAGTCACGCCCATAGCTGTGCAATACCTTACCGCTTCGCTGGTTACGGCAAGTGATGCGTTCATGCTGGGTTTTCTCGATCAGGATTCGCTTTCGGCTGCGTCGCTTGCGTCACAGGTGCCGTTTGTGTTCAGCCTGTTTTTCGGGGCGTTCGTGTTCGGCTTGACGGTGCTTGCATCTCAATACTGGGGCAAGGGCGACAAGAAGGCTGTTGAGGAAGTGCTTGCGATAACGATGCGGTACTGCTTGCTGGTGGGTGTGATATTCACGGTGGCGTGCATTATCTGTCCGGAGCTGCTGATGCACATTTTCACATCGGACGATGAACTCATCAAAGAGGGCGCAAGGTATTTGCGCATGGTCTCGCCGCAGTTTCTGCTCAGCGGTTTTACGCAGGCGTACTATGGAATTATGAAGGTCTGCGACAGGGCAAAGCTTTCGTCGCTGATAGGTTCGCTGTCGGTATTTCTTAACATCGGGCTGAATGCGCTGCTTATTTTCGGCATATGGATATTCCCGAGAATGGGCATCACGGGTGCGGCGCTGGCGACAGACCTTGCGAGAGTTTTTGAAACTATCGTGGTCATCATCGTGATGGCAAAGGGCAAATGTACGAAGCTGAACATCAGGATCATGTTTAAAACGCAGACGAAGTTTCTGCACAAGGACTACTGGAAATACTCGCTTCCGCTGCTTTTAAACCAGCTGGGCTGGGGCGGCGGAGTGACGATGTACGCTGTTATAATGGGACACCTTGGCAGCGATGCGGTTGCGGCGAACTCTATCGCCAGCATCGTGCGCTGTATCATCGCCAGCTTTTGCTGGGGCATTGCATCAGGCGTGGGGATCATACTCGGCGGAATGCTCGGGCGAGGCGAGCTTGAAAAAGCAAAGAAAGCCGGAGGCAGCTTTACAAGAGCGTCGGTGGTCATTGGTGCAGCGTCAGGACTTGTTATACTTGCGCTTACGCCGCTGGTCCTGCACTTTATAACCCTTGAGCCGACAGCGCAGCATTATTTGAAATATATGATGTTCCTGGCGGCGTACTACATAATCGGCAACTCGCTGAACTCAACGGTGATCGGCGGCATTTTCCCGTCGGGCGGAGACACAAAGTTCGGAATGATATGCGACGGCGTGACGATGTGGGCGGTGATACTGCCTGCGGGATTCATCTGCGCATTCGTGCTTAAACTGCCTGTGCTGGTGGTTGCGTTCATACTTACGCTGGACGAATTTATTAAGATCCCTGTGGTATATAAGCATTATGTAAAGTATAAGTGGGTAAAGAACATCACGAAAGAAACGGCAAAACAGTAGTTTTTCAAAGAGGCAGGATCGCCTGACAGGGCGGCGCTTGCCTCTTTTTTATGTCTGACATACCGACATCGCAGAGCAAGTTTTGTGTGAACACTTATTGACACTGATTTTTTCAGGTGGTATAATATAATAGATAGTATACTCTGATAGATGCTGCCTTTTGTCTGACGGCGGCTCGGTGTAAAAGGAGTGATCGGATTGTTTACATGGAATTTTCAGTATATTTCAAAAGCGAGACTTGCCGAGACTTTTCAGCAGCTGAGGCTTGACCCGGTAGCGGGCGATATTCTTGTGCGCATCCATACGTCAATACATCTTGAGGACGAGGCGGTGGATCTTGCAAAGTATATCGCAAAACTCGTTCCGCAGGCGCATATCTTCGGAACCAGCACATCTGCGGTGATAAGCTGGGGCAAGCTTATACAGAATCAGTGCGTCATCTCGGTAACGCAGATGTCGAGAAAGGGCAGGGTCAGGACTGCCATGCTGCCGACCTTTGAGGAGGACGGTTCGCCGAGGGCTGTTGATGAGCTTTGCCAGAGCGTTAAGGACGCTGTTATAGATGATGAGACCAAGCTTATGCTGACTTTCCTTACAGGAAAGTATCTTGATGTTTACTCCTTTGTTGACAGATGCAACGACTTTTTCCCCGGAGTGCAGATGATAGGCGGACTTGCAAACACATCGGAGATAAACCTCAGAAAGTTCCTTGATTCAGGATTTGTGTTCAACGAGAACGGCTGGAGCAACAAGAGCATCATTCTTGCTGCGATAGGCGGAAGCGAGGTCGAAAGCTTCAGTTCATATGCAACAGGTGTTCAGGTCATAGGTCAGGAGTGCGAGATAACCGATACTTTCGGAACTTGTATACTCTCTATCGACGGAAAGGACGCTGCGGGAGAATACCGTATCGGAATAGGCGATGAGCTGAAAAGCAGACCTGAGCTTACTAACCTTTTCCCGTATGTTTATTCACAGGCAAGCGATATTCCTATCTTTGTGCGCTTTTCGGACGATCAAAGCCTGAGCGAAGCGTTCCCTGCTGATGACATCGTGAACAAGGCGGCTTATGATGCGCACCCTGATATAGATACAAAGTCAAAGTGTGAGATGATAAATGCCAACCACAACGTCAGCGCAGGTCGGAAACTCAAGCGTGCGTTCATCTATGACGGAAAGATAATTTCCGACAACAGGACGCTTTTCAGACATATAGAGAATTTTGACAAAGCCGAAACTATCTTCGGATATTCCTGCATAGCTCGTTCTATGATATATGCAAACTGCGTGAAATGGGAGCTTTCTGCTTATGAGAACTCCAATATCTGCGGCTGTATCACTGAGGGAGAGATAGCTCACGTTGACGGAAGGAACACGTTTGCGAACTGCTCGTTCGTCGTTTCGGTCATAGGCGAAGAGCCTGCGACGCAGATGTATAATCCGTACGCCTTTTCTCATACCGACTCGCTGGCGGCTGACAACCAGGAGCTGCTCAGCTATCTGTATGATGTGGAGAACAAGCTCGTCAAGAGCGACCGTTCTGTTGCAGCAGACAGCTTAAAGGCCTTCGTGCGTGACTGCGAGCTGAAGCTTCTGTATTCGCAGACAGAGGAGATACCCAATGCTGCGGCTATGAATATGGACATAAAGCTGAAAGGCTATGACCGTATCTGCATTATAAACGTATTTGATATGTCAAGCATACAGACGGTGTTCTCAGATAAGCTCATTGACCTTACATACAAGAATTACCTGTCAAAGTGCGTAAGCTTTGCAAAGCAGAAAAAATATTCGATATATCTTATAAAGGACTGGATGCTCGCTATCGGCGCTCCTTCTTATATGGTCGCTCTTTCGGAGTTTATTGATGATATGAAAGCGCTGCAGAAGGAGCTGTTTGAGACATCGGAGGATTATATCTCGATAGTTCCGCTGTTCAGCCTTATCGACGACTGTGATATAGACAACACATATCAGGCTTATTATTCGATGCTGCTTGAGATGAAGCAGAAAAATATCCAGTTCTATGTGCGTGACGCACGAAAAGGAGAACTTGACAGGGAGAGCATCAGGGAAAGATACCATATGGTGAACGTTATCAACTATGCTATCGCACATGATAAGGTGATACCGTATTTTCAGGGTATTTACGACAACAAGGAAAAGTGTATACACCACTATGAGTCTCTCATGAGGCTTGAGGACGAGAACGGCAAGATATACTACCCCGGAAGCTTTCTTGATGTTGCAAGGTCGTACGGACTGCTTTATGATATGATCTCGGAAACTATGATACGCAAGGTGTTTGCGAAATTTGCGGACGTTGAGGGCAAAAGCGTGAGCATAAATCTCGGCGTGAGAGATATAAAGAACCATGAGCTGACAGATTTTATTTTTGGCTTCCTTTCAACTGCAAAGCACCCTGAAAACTTTGTTTTCGAGATACTTGAAAATGAGGACATCGACGACTACGACGGACTTATCGCTTTTGTTGACAGGATACATGACCTCGGCGGACTTATTGCGATAGACGATTTCGGCAGCGGCTATTCAAACCTTCAGCATATCGCAAGTATCCACTGCGATTATCTGAAGATTGACGGCTCGATCGTAAGGAGATGCTGCGTGGACGAGCAGTCTGCTAATCTTATCGCTCTTGTTTCGTTCTGGAAAAAGCTGAGCAACAAGGGATTCAGGATCGTTGCGGAATTTGTTGAAAACCAGGAGATACAGGATATGCTCATGAAATATAATATCGATCTTTCACAGGGTTATCTTTTCTCGGTGCCGTCTGCGGATATTGACGAAGGCGTACAGCCGGAGGTTTAAAATATGCAGAGCGTTAAAAAACATGAAACGGTCATAGGCATGGTCCTTGAGGATATGTATACCGATTTCTCCAAAGAGCTAATACAGAGCGTGCTCAATGCTATACCCAAGAACAAGGATATAAGGCTTGTTGTGCTTTCGGGGAAATACGATCACGGTGACGGGTCTTACAGTGACCATGCATATAAAACAGTTTATAATACGATATTCAAGCTCAGCGAAATGTGCGAACTCGATGGGCTGATAATACATCTGGGCAGCGTGAGCAGCCACAGAGGCGAGATAATAGTTGAAAAACAGCTCGAAAGATATAAGAGTATCCCAAAGATCTTTATCGCCTGCGATGCACCCGATCTTATAACGGTCAATTATGACAACGAAACAGGCATCAGGGAAGCGGTGGACGCTCTTGTAAACGTAAACGGGCTGACAAGGCTGTGTATGCTCGGCGGAAGAGACGATAACACCGATGCTATGCAGCGCAAGGAGATCTTTGCACGCTGCCTTCGGGACAACGGCATAGAGTTCACCGATAAAAACTATGTAAGCTCGGGAATGTCTGTCAATTCGGAAAAGGAAGCGGAGAGCCTGCTCGACGCTAACCCCGGAGCACAGGCGATATTCTGCGTTAATGACGCTGTGGCGAAGGGCCTTTACAATGTCATGGAGCAAAGAGGGCTCGTTCCGGGAAGGGACATCCTCGTGTTCGGTTTTGATAATACTCATATGGCAGGAGAGATGATACCGTCACTGTCTTCGGTCGGACTTGCAGACTGCACGCTGGGACAGAAGGCTATGGAGCTTTTGCTGGAAAAACTGGCAGGAGAGGACGTTTCTTCGGCGCTTGTCCCGACGAGGCTTTACGGCAGAGAGTCGTTCCCTCATGAGATGTATGACTATAATGCCATGGAAATACAGAACGTGGATTCTGCGTTCATATACAGAATGTTCGATGACTGCTTTTACAGGTACAGGAGCGAAAAGAGAAGCAGAGAGTCGATAGACCTCAGAAGGCTTTTCTATGAGTTCATGTCACGTATCCTTATGTCTGTCAAATGCCGCTATATGAGCGTTGAGGATTTTGAAGAGATAGGTGCGATGATAGACAAGTTCTTTGAAAAAGGAGCTATGCACTATACCGATGCGGTGAAACTGCTCAAAAGCACGGATAAGCTCGTTGCGGGTGTCAACACAAAGACTAAGGGCGCAAATATGTTTGTCAACAGGCTGTTTGTGCGCATCAAGGACAGGGCGATACTTGCTTTGTCGGAGCAGAATATCCAGGACAGCGAGAATATCATAACCGGAAGGGAACAGCTGCAGCAGTTCCTTATCGACGGAACGGCTTATGCCAGAGTGAAAAACGAAAACCTTGAAAACATTATCAGGAGCGTTGATAAACTGGGGATAGACAATGCTGCGCTTTATCTTTTTGATGAACCAGTAGTCTTTAACAGCTCTAATCCTTATATGTTCCCCGATAGTATAAATCTCAGATGTGTCATAAAATCCGGAGAGCTTTATATTATGCCGAAGCAGCGGCAGAAATGCCATCTGAGCCGCCTTTTCACCAGAAGTGAGCTTCCGTCAAGGTGCAAAGGTTTCGTGGTGCTGCCCGTTTTTTACAGGGACATCATCTACGGTGTGTTCATCTGCGAACTTGTAAATGATATTTACAACCGTGGTGAGTATATTGCACTGCAGCTCGGAAGAACAGTCTATCTCAACGACGAGCAGGCTGTGATAAGACTTGCTAATACCGATACGCTCACAGGTATTTTCAACAGAAGATATTTTTACAATTATCTCAGCGGTCCGATGCTGAAAAAGTTCCATCTGCTGTATTTCGACCTTGACCGATTCAAAGCGATAAACGATAATTTCGGTCATCATGTCGGAGATGACGTTCTGATCAGGACTTCGGAGCTTATAAAGGCGGTCTTTCCCGATGCGCTTATTGCCAGGCTCGGCGGCGATGAGTTCGCAGCGATAGATTTCGTCAGCAGCAAGCAGGAGATAGACGAAAAGTGCAGAAAACTCGAAGATGAGATTAAAAAGGCATTCGAGAAGTACGGCTGCGGTACATCGGTAAGTATAGGAACGGTGTTTGCCGACGGCAGCGTTGACGACATCGACAAGCTCATGCAGCAGGGCGATGCAAGAATGTATGAGAAAAAAAGAAAAAATCACGATCTGAAGGTGTGACGGTGCAGCTTTTAAAACAGCGCCGCCGCATCTGTCAGTGTATTCTGATTTGGCAGGAGATATGAATGGATAATAATAGCAACAGACCTGAGGATAAGGGAAGAAAAGACAGTCCTCACAGAGATGAATTTGACAGAATGGTGGAGCAGATAAAGGCGAAAAGACGTGCTATGAGCAAGTCTATCTGGACTGATGAGCCGCTTCTGAAACCGTACAAGTCGATCTGGATAGACGATGATGAAGACATCGAGCCGGAAAAAACTGAAACGCAGGAGCAGGAGACTTATGAGCCGCCGAAGCCGCCTGTACAGGAGACGATCGAGCAGGCGCAGCCCGAACCTGAGCCGCAGCCTGAACCTGAAGCAAAGCACGACCCGTTCAATGCGCACACACCTGAATACTATGAGCCTAATCCTGTGATCAAAGATGCCAGGAACGAACAGCTGGCTTTCGGTGTTGAGCCTGAGCATTATGACGAGGTGATAATGCCTTTTGTCAACGAGTATTCAGTCGAGAGGAGACTGCCTGACCAGAGGCGCAGGATAAGCAGGAAGCCTAAGGCAAATGCAGCTGTTGACTACGTTGTGCAGAAAAAAGGCGGAAAACCCGCTGAAGATGGAACTCCGAAAACGCAGGATGCAGCGCCGGTCGTTCATAAGCTGCGTCATGAGAGATTCTTTGATGAGGAAGGCGAACCTCTGAGCAGGCATGATCCGGAAAAGAGCAGGAGAAAACGTCCTCAGATGGTTCCGCTTTCAAGACGCAAGGCAGGAAATGACACGGATGGCAAGCCGAAGGAAGAGAATGAGTAATATTGTCTGCGAAAAGTGGAGAGTTTTACGAAAACGTTTCGATTTTTATGATTTCAGAGAATTAGTTATAACAAATAACAACAAACTATTTACCCTGTATAAAGTGCTTGTTATTTGATTTAATCAAATTAACTTTTTATATCTTTTTGCACAAAAGAACGCCGAAATATTCGGCGTTTTTTTCGTTTACTGATTGTTGACAGTTTCCGTCTAATATTGTATAATTAATTAAGATATTATTACAATCGGGTCGTCTCACTACTCGTTTGTAATAATATGGAATTATGATATTTTTAAGAAAAAGGAGAGGTGATCCAATGAAAAAGAGGTCATTGTTCAAGCGTCTGTTGAGCGGCTTTGTCGCAACAGCCCTTGCTGCAACGATCTGCTTCGGCGACAGAGTGTTCGATGATCTGTTTGCCAGCGCCGCAGGAGAGGTTCAGACAGTAAATGTCGACATCTACGACGGCGAAGCGCTTTCACCTGTTGTTAATGAGGAAGGCGATAATACTAATTACAAGTATTTCGTTCTTGGGGTCCTCGTTGACAAGGATGCGGGTCCGCAAATAGCGGCAACAGAGAAATATGTTGATCAATTTATAGCGTGGGACTGTAAAGAGATCAAGCCGAAGACAGACGCTCACTCAACAGTAGTGTTTGACAAATTCTACAAAAAGCATGCTGACTACAAGAACAATTATGACAGACAGCAGGAAGAAGTAGAGTTCGATGCTACAAAGTACAAGCTTGTTACTCGTGTATACAGATACTGGGTAACGCGCCAGAATGTTGCAAACCCTTACTGGAAAGAGGAAACTACAAATCCGCATGCAACGGATGGCGTTGAGCCGACGAATCTTATTTCGCCGGAGGGAGAGTTCCTTTATCCGCGGTTCAGTGCACCGGAGAACCAGTTCAGGTACAATGAACAGTCCGCTGACAGCATTCCGGGATATGCTCCGACAGGCAACTCCACAGAAGGAAACACAACAACGATCACGTTCGCAAAGAGAAACGTTGAGTTCTATGTTAAGGTGAACTTCTCAAAGCCGACCACTATTACAGAGGCTGACAATCTGTATGTGCTGGTCGATGTAGAACACCAGAACCACGACAAAACATATTTCTACAAGCAGCTCACAGCTGATGACACCAACGAAGTGATCTATACTGTTCAGGATAAGGACAATCATCACTGGATCAAGCAGGGACAGTCAACTGAAGATGAGCACGAGCATTACAACGGCAACGAGCCGAGTAGAAAGATCAGATTCTTCAAATCGACCGAGAAGATGAGCCTTACGACCCTTCTCAGCGGCACGAACTGCACAGAGCTGAAGACAGGCGACTTTGCAAAGGCTCAGAAGGTAAACATCATCGGTTCGTCAAGCGATCCTGAAAAGCCCGGTGTTACCGATGCTGTTATCAAGTATTATGAGACTATCGCACTCGAAAAGCCCGATGCATCCGATAACTACAACTTCCTTGACATTCTCGGAAGCGCCGAGGCTTTCGGTATCACGGCTGACAGATATGTGCAGGGTATGCACTCTCAGTCGAACTTTGCCACCAACTATTTCAAGGATAAGGCAGATAACGTTGACGTAGACCTTTCAAGCCCTTCGGCAGGTGAGATCTATGTTGCTAACTTCGTAAATCTTGCCGATCCTTCCGACCTTTCCGCAGATGATGAAGGTAAGGTAGTAGTCGGTGACACAAAGGGAATGGTCCTTAATGTAAACGTTCCCGACAAGAACAGAGTCAAGCTCCACAAGCCCGATATGGAGGCTGCAGGTACTATTGTGATAAATAAGGTAGATGCGGACAAGATCACAAACGATGTTGTCAATCCGACTATCGCTCAGATGCAGGCAATGTCCAACAGACTTGCTTCAAAGCCCGCAACTGTTACTCCTGTTATCACAAGCAGCCATTATATCGTGGATACAATGGATTATGACGATGATGCTACTATCTATGTCGACGGCGACGCTCTTGCAGCTGCTAACGACAAGCTCAAGTATCATTTCATCAAAAAAGAAGGACAGACTATCGTTATCAACTACACCAAGACCAGAAAGGTAACTCTCAATGAGTTCACTCTGAAGGTCACCGATAAGGAAGGCAACGTTTCCGAGGGTGACTCCAGTCCTGACGGCAAGCGTGGAAGCAAGCAGAACAACTGGCTGGATCAGCAGGTCATGAGAAAGATCGTCTGGAACCTCAACAGTGTCAAGAGCACAAATGACGAGTTCGTTTCTGTAGGTGCTGACGGCAAGGTCGACAAGCCGTGCGTATCCTTCAAGCAGACGGCAGGCATATTCCTTATCCCTAATGCAAAGACTGTTGCCAACGTTGAAGCAACAAGCTCAGGCTGGATCATTTCAGCAGGCTATGTTTCCAACAACGGCGGTGAATGGCACTTCCCATACAGCGGTCTTGACAAGTTCAAGGCACCTAAGAACACTGAGGTAGTTATCTCCAAGAAGTCTCTCGTAGGAGAGAAGGAGCTTGAAGGTGCAACACTTCAGATCGTTGACAAGGAGACCGGAAAGAACATCGGCGACGCTATCTGGCAGTACCTTATCGAGGTAGCTAACAAGGATGTTACGGCTCTCAAGACAAACGTAGACGGTCTCTATGTGAGATTCGGTATGAAATGGACATCGACGGGAACGGAAAAGACTATCGTTCTCAGAGACGGTTCGTACACTCTCAAAGAGACAGGCAAGCCTTTCGTTTCTCCGACAGACGGAAAGACCTACAAGGTAGTTAAGTCCGCTTACGATTTCGAGATCACAGGCGGAAAGATCACCAAGGTCTCAAAGGACGTTAAGGAAGCAAACGGTACTATCACAAGCAAGAACAATACTTTCACAATAAGAGACGCTGCGGCTAACGGCCCTGTCGTTCACTATGTTGACATCAACAAGATGGACATCACAGGCAACAAGGAGCTCGCAGGCGCAACACTCACTCTCTATAAGCTCGATGCTGACGGTAATCGTATAGCTGACTCCAAGCAGGAAACAGTTTCTGCTGAGGACAAAGTATGGAGCGTTGCTCTTGAAAGCGGCAACTATGAGCTGGTAGAGACAGGCACAGCAGTCAAGGATTCTGACGGATACTATTATAAGGTGCTTACATCATCGGTACTCTTTACTGTTGATGCTAACGGCAAGGTAACAGGTACAAGCAATAATACCAAGACCACAGTTGATGAAAATTCGGCTGACAGCTATGCACTTATAAAGAACCCTGATAACGACAGTGCTGTAATGACTATCTGCGATGCTCTCAAGGAAACAGATATTACTATCAGCAAGAAAGACATAACAGGCGAAAAAGAGATCGCAAATGCTAAGCTTACTATCAAGGACAGCAAGGGCAAGACAGTTACAGGTACACCTTGGACTTCAACAGGCGACGGAAAGACCCTGAAGATCAAACTCAAGGACGGTAAGTATACTCTTACAGAGACTGCCGCAACCGCAGCAGGAGTTACCGACAAGGACGGAAATACTTATGAGGTCCTCCCAAGCACAGTTGAGTTCACAGTTAAGAACGGCAAGGTAGCTTCTTCAAGTAAGCTCGCTAAGGACAGCGCAGCAAAGCTTGACCAGACAACAGGCGGCGTTATCGCGAAGGGAGATTCAACTCTTACGATCTGCGACGCTGTCAAGACCGTTAAGGTTACTATCACCAAGACCGATGTTGCAGGATCTGATGAGATCAAGGGCGCTCAGCTCACTCTGAAGGATGCAAACGGCAAGCAGATCGGTGATACTTGGGTATCAAATGAAAACGGCAATACGAACGTATGGACCGTTTCACTCGCTCCTGGAGAGTATACTCTCAAAGAAGAGCCGGCTTCCGTTGTTACAGCAGGCGATACAAAGTACAAGGTCATCACTTCTGAGTACAAGTTCACTGTTGGTACAGACGGAAAGGTCGTTGAGACTCAGGCTGTAACAAGCAACGAAGGTGAGATCAAACTCACAGGCAAGAATGCTATCACAGTAAATGATGCTATCAAGTATACTGCTGAGATCGAAATCAATAAGACCGATGTTACAGGTAATACTGAGCTTGCAGGCGCTAAGCTGACACTCAGGGATACCAAGGGCAACAAGGTAGTTGATTCAAACGGCAAAACTGTTAAGGACTGGACATCAGTTGACGGCAATACATGGAAGGTATCACTTGAAGATGGTACATATGTACTTGAAGAGTCCGGCGATACGGTTACCTATAAGGACGTTACATATACCGTTGTAAACACCAAGATGCAGTTTACGATCAAGGACGGTAAGATAACAGAAACTAAGGTCATCGACAGCAAGGGCAAGCAGACAGCTCCTAAGTCTGAGTTTGATGAGAATGCAACAAAGGGCTACTATCATGTTGACGGCAACAAGTTCACTATCTGTGATGCTGTTGCTCCTGAAAAGACAGTATACGTTCATATCAACAAGACCGACATCACAGGTGAGAAGGAGCTTACAGGCGCAATTCTTACTCTGAAGGATGAAAAGGGCACTCTTGTCAAGGACGCATACAACCCATGGACATCTTCTGAAAATGCACAGCTCAATATCACCCTCAAGGACGGCAAGTATACTCTTGAAGAGTCTGCTCAGCTGGACAAGGACGGAAATAAGATCGCTGTAACTGACGCAAACGGCAAAAAGTACAATGTACTTGACAGCGTAGTTTCATTTGAGATCAAGGACGGAAAGGTCATCAACTGCAAGGTAGGAAACAACGCAGCTAAAACTGATTTCTCCAAGGTTTCAGAGAACGGCGACGCAGTCGTTACAACAAATAAGGACGGCGAAACTGTAATCACGATCTGTGATGCACTTATCCCTGCAAAGACCACCAAGGTAACACTCAATAAGAAGGACGTTACAGGTGAGGAAGAGCTTAGCGGTGCTAAACTCACAGTCAAGGGCAACGGCATAACCAAGACCTGGACTTCAAACGGCAAGGATACTTGGGAGCTTGAGCTTGAAGACGGCACTTACACACTTGAAGAAACAGGCGACAAGATCACCGACAGCGAAGGCAACGAGTATGACGTTATCGATTCAACTGTTAAGTTTACCGTCAAGGACGGCAAGGTAACAGTTACAGGCGCAAAGACCACATTTGACAAGACAGCAGAAGAAGGATATGTATATCTCAACAAGAACCATATCGTTATCTGCGACGCTCAGAAGCCGGCTCCTGTAAAGACAAAGGTAACACTCAATAAGACCGATGTTACAGGTGAAGAAGAGCTTGCAGGTGCAACTCTTACTGTCAAGGATTCCAAGGGCAAGACTGTTGTTTCATGGAAGTCTGTTATAGGCAAGACCAGAACAGTTGAGCTTGAAGACGGCAACTATACACTTGAAGAATCAGGTGATAAGATCGTTGACAGCGAAGGCAACGAGTACGACGTTATCGGTTCAACAGTTACATTTACCGTTAAGGACGGCAAGGTAACAGTTAAGGGCGCAAAGACAACGTATGACAAGACAGCAGAAGAAGGATATGTATATCTCAACAAGAACCATATCGTTATCTGCGATGCTAAGAAGCCTGATGGTCCAAGAACTAAGGTAACACTTAACAAGAAGGACGTTACAGGCGAAGAAGAGCTTGCAGGCGCAACTCTTACAGTCAAGGATTCTAACGGCAAGACAGTTGTTTCTTGGAAGTCTGTTATAGGCGAGACCAGAACAGTTGAGCTTGCAGACGGTGATTATACGATCGAAGAATCCGGAAGCAAGGTTACTGACAGCGAAGGCAACAGGTATGACGTTATCAAGTCCGAAGTTAAATTCACGGTCAAGGACGGAAAGATCACATCAAAGAGCGCAAAGACAACTTATGACAAGGACGCTGAAGAAGGATATGTATATGTAAGCGGAACTGAAATAGTTGTTTGCGACGCTAAGAAGACAACACCTTCCAAGAAGTATGAGGTAGTTCTCAACAAGACCGACATCACAGGCGAAAAGGAACTTGAAGGCGCAAGACTTACGATCTATGACGACGAAGGCGAAGAGGTAGTTTCATGGGATTCCGTTATAGGCGAGACTAAGACAGTTGAGCTTGAAGACGGTGACTATACACTCGAAGAAACAGGCGATAAGATCGTTGACAGCGAAGGCAACGAGTATGATGTTATCGATTCAACTGTTAAGTTCAGCGTCAAGGACGGTAAGGTAACAGTTACAGGCGCTAAGGACGAGTTCGATAAGGACGCAGAAGAAGGATATGTATATCTTGACGAGAACCATATCGTTGTCTGCGACGCTGAGAAGTCAACATCCGGTGACAAGACCACGGTGAAGATCAGCAAGACCGATATTACAGGTGAGACCGAGCTTTCAGGTGCAACTCTTACTATCACCGGCAACGGCGTAAGAGAGAGCTGGACATCTAACGGCGAGGATATCTGGGAGATCGAGCTTGAAGACGGTACTTACACTCTCAGAGAGACCGGTACGGAATTCACTGACGAGAATACCGAGAAGACCTATAAGGTAATAACAAGTGCTGTTAAGTTCACCGTAAAGAACGGTAAGGTAATAGCAGCTGATAACAAGTCAGTCGATGACATATCAGATATCAGCGAGACAGATGGCGGCGTTGTTATAGACGGTTCTGATAAGATCGTTGTTTGCGATGCCGAGAAGTCAAAGGAGACTCAGCCTTCTCAGAGTGCTTCAACTCCACAGAGCAAGACTGAGCCTTCAGGAAGCGTTTCAACTCCGCAGAGCAATACGGAGCCTTCACAGAGCGTTTCTACTCCGAAGCAGAGCGAAACACAGCCTTCAGGAAGCGTTTCAACTCCGGCTTCATCTGAGGTAAAACCTGTATCGACCAAGCAGTCATCTGCTTCGACAGAGGATACATCAGGAACAAAGAAGACTTCTGCTACAAAGAAGACCTCATCCACAAAGAAGACTTCCTCCACAGAGGAGACATCTTCTACTAAGGATACAAGCGGTACTAAGGGCACAACTACCAAGAAGACGACCACAGAGTCATCTTCAACATCGGGATCTGAGCCTGACGTAACAACGACCACAAACAGCAACGGCGGAAATAATCCGACGACCGGACATACCGGTTCAACAGTTACGGTCGCAGCTCTGCTCGCAGCAGTAGCAGCACTTGCTATCTTCAGGAAGAAGGACGAAAAGTAAGGTCGTAGCGGTAAAGACCGCAGCAAAGTAAACTAAAATTAAGGCACTTCAGTACGAGGTGCCTTAATTACTTAAATCAGGGGAAACTTATGGATAATACGGTATTTAAATTATGTCAGGGCGTGAGCCTGAGAGATACGGGAAATGTATCGTCTTCGTTCTGCTGCGAAAAGGAAAGCATAAAAGGCGTTCTGAGCGCAGAGCTTTTACTGCCTGCGGCAAGAGCTTTCATAAAGACTGTCAACGAGCCTGTGTTCTTTTTTCTGGAGCTGCCAAAAGAATCAGGAGAAGAATATGAAACATACTATCTTGATAACTGCACAAAGAAAGTTGCTTACGCAGTTATCGAAAGATTCGGTGAGCTGCTTGCAAATGACGGCGTATCACGTTTCGGATTCGGCTCGAATGATACGGACGAGGAGATCTATTTTGAGGATTATCAGGAGTTTTCCGCATATGTCAGAGACACGAAAGGGCTTGCAAAAAGCCTTGAGGAACTCGGAGTAAAAAAGAAAAACGAGTTCACAACTCTCTGGGATCTGCTCAGTGATGATAATATGGGCTGCCTTTCACCCGTAGAGCTTGACGGAGAAACGGTCTTTGATATTCCCGATGCACTTGCAGGAGCAGGAATGTACAAGGTCAAGGAGGATTGAAAATATGAATATCTGGCATGATATTTCACCCAAGGCAATAACCAAAAACAAGTTTACCGCAGTAATTGAAATATCCAAAGGTTCAAAGGTCAAATATGAACTTGATAAGGCTACGGGACTTCTGAGAATGGACAGGATACTGTATACTTCGACTCACTATCCCGCTAACTATGGATTTATCCCAAGAACTGTTGCCGATGACGGCGACCCTCTCGATGTTCTCGTTATCTGCTCGGAACAGCTTATCCCGATGTCGCTCGTTGAGTGCTATCCTATCGGCGTGATAAAAATGCTTGACAATGGCGCAAATGATGAGAAAATAATCTGTGTGCCTGTTCAGGACCCTACATATAATAACATTGATGACATCTCCGAACTGCCAAAGCATATCTTCGATGAGATGAAGCATTTCTTTACCGTTTACAAAGCTCTTGAGCATAAGGATACGGTAATTGATGATGTGCAGAACAAAGCAGTCGCTGTTGACATCGTTCAGAACTGTATTGATCTGTATATCGAGTGTTATTGCAAATAAAGCAGTCTTTTGTGCAATTTGACGAAAAAAATCATATTTTAAGACAAAATGCAGTCGTTTTTGAATAAAAACAACTGCATTTTTGTTTTTTTGCGAAAAACTTTGAAAAAATATGCCGCAGAGCGTTTGTAATAATTAAAAGATATATCTAAAAATTTGTTACCAAATTTTAATTTTTTCTCTCACGCAACAAATACCCAAAAGATACTACAAAAGTTTACAGCCTAAAATCTGTCCGTGACTACAATTTTTTTGAGAAAGCCTATTGACGTATACTATATATGGTGGTATAATTAATCAAAAGGTATAAAAGGAGAATCTGCCGCATAGCAGTCAGCCTTGCGGCAGGTGCAATATCTTTGAAAAAAACAGCGGCGATAACACCGCATATGGTGTGTGAAAAATCGTCCTGAATGTTCACAGATTACAAAACTGTTACACTGCTTGGACTTTTAGTTACAAATCAAGCGGAAAAAGAATATATTTGTTTACAGCTGTCCAATTAAAATCCCACGCTGAAAAAGATTTGGGGATTTTTACGATTGCAATTTCATCGGGAATGGTGTATAATGAGCTTACAGTGGTGAAAAGTGCGAAAAAGTGGTACACAGTGCCAAAAATTTTGCAAAATTCGCCCAAAACAGTTCCCGAGATGAAATTTTGCAGAGGAGGTGGACGGCTTGCCGCAGGAGAATGAGCGCAAAAGCGTGCTTGATGGTATGCTTATCGGTACGTTCAATCAGTCGATGGATGCAAAGGGAAGACTCAGCTTTCCTGCTAAGCTCAGAGAAGCTTTGGGCGAGCGGTTCATCGTTACAAAAGGGATAGACGGCTGTTTGTTCGTCTACTCGGTGGAGAATTTTGAAAAGAAAGCCGAGAAGATACAGGCTCTGCCGATGGCTAAGGCAAGAGCGCTGCAGAGAAGCTTTATGGCTTGGGCCTGCGAGGTAGAACCCGATAAGCAGGGAAGGATACTTGTGGCTCAGTCACTGCGTGAAGCCGCAGGACTTGATAAGGAGATCGTGGTCGCAGGCGTATGCGACAGATGCGAGATCTGGGACAAGCAGCGGTGGAACGAAATAAATGAGCACAGTGAGAGCGAGATCGCAAGCGATCTGGAAGGACTGGACTTTTAATGGAATTCAACCATGTTTCCGTTATGCTCGGTGAGTGTATCGAGGGACTTGCGATAAAACCCGACGGTATATACTGCGACGGTACAGCAGGTGGTGCGGGTCATTCCTGCGAGATAGCAAAGAGACTTGATGCCGAAAAAGGCGGAAGACTCATTGCGATAGACAGAGACCCCGATGCTGTGAAGGTCGCTTCCGAAAGACTGAAGGGCTATCCTGCAACAGTCGTGAAAGGAAATTATTCACAGATAGATGAGATACTCGGCGATCTCGGTATAGACGGAGTTGACGGGATACTTCTCGACCTGGGCGTTTCCTCGTTCCAGCTCGACAATGCGGAAAGAGGCTTTTCCTACCATACTGATGCGGCACTGGATATGAGAATGAGCCGTGAGGGAATGAGCGCAAGAGACGTTGTGAACAGTTACAGCTATGAACAGCTTTCAAAGATCATTTTTGAGTACGGCGAGGAAAAATTCGCAAGGAGCATCGCTTCGGGTATCGTTAAGGCGAGAGAGCAAAAACCGATCGAAACAACATTGGAGCTTGCAGAGGTCATCAAGAACTGCGTTCCCCAAAAGGTAAGAAGGGACAAGAATCCCTGCAAAAAAACATTTCAGGCGATAAGGATAGAGGTAAACAGCGAACTTGAACATCTGAGCCTGGCGCTGGACAAGGCTTTCGACTGCTTGAATACAGGCGGAAGACTTTGCGTGATCTCGTTCCATTCGCTTGAGGACAGGCTCGTGAAGCAAAGATTCAAAAGCTTCTGTACGGGCTGTACCTGTCCGCCGGATTTTCCCGTTTGCGTGTGCGGGAAAAAGCCGAGAGGAAAGATGATAACACGCAAACCGGTAGAGGCGAGCGCTGAAGAGCTTGCGGTAAATAACAGAAGCCACAGTGCAAAACTGAGGATAATTGAAAAGATAGAAAATACAGAGAGATAAAAGAGATATTATTTTTTTAAAAGAGAAAAATCAAAAAGAGAGAAAACTTTAAGGAAAAACCATTTGGCTCGGAGAGAGAGAAAGAAGAGCTTGTGTAAAAAACAGAGGTGCTTGACTATGGCTAAGATCCATAATCTTGCCTACGACTATAACTCGTTTGAGGACGAGGTGTCTGTTGTAGACAGAGAGATCGAACATAAAAAGAATACAGCTGCCGAAAAGAAGTTCTTTTCGATTAGATTCGTGATACTTTGTACTATCGTATGCACGCTGCTTTGCGTTATGATCTACGAGAAAGTACAGATATCAGGGCTTTGTGCTGAGCAGACTCAGCTCCAGAATCAGCTCAATGAGCTTCAGGACGGCAATACCAGCCTTGAATCAGAGCTTGCTCAGAAAACAAGTATGACCAAGGTGGAAGAATATGCCCGTAACGAGCTGGGACTTATCAAGCTCGAAAAGTCTCAGATAGAGTATGTTGAGGTCGACAACGAGGCTGTGGCTAACGTCATAGAACAGAAAGACCAGAGCGTATTTGTAAGGATCAAAAACTGGTTCGTTTCGGTGCTGGAATATATCGGGCTGTAATGAATAAAATAGCTATGAGGAAAGTTGGAGACAAATATATTTTGTGTCTGACTTTCTTGTTCTATACTGTTGCCGAAATTTTCGCAGCTAACGAAAACGTTATCGGAGAACTTCGGCTGTTCAAGAGGGAGTAATTTATGACTGACAGACCAAGCGCAAGAATGAGGAAAAGACTCAACTGGATCTTTGCGCTTCCCATAGCAATACTGGCAGGGTATATCGTCTATTCGATATTCAAGGTGTCGGTGCTTGAAAGCAACTACTGGAAAACGCTTGCCAACGGGCAGCAGCTGCAAAGCACGGTCGTTTCTGCATCAAGAGGAACGATATATGATGCCAAAGGCTCGGTGCTTGCGCAGAGCGCTACCGTTTACACGGTGTACTGCGACCCTGTGATGCTCAAGGGATTCCTTGATAAGAAAGATCAGCTCAGAGAGGATCTTGAGGCTCTTGTAAAGAGCGAAAAAAACGACGAAAAACTGAAAAACTATCAGGAAAGACTGAGCAACGCAAAAACAGGCACTCAGGTGCTTGATGATCTGGTGCATTTCCTTTCGCAGAAGCTTACAACGGACACAGCTACGGTGAGAAAATCGCTGACAGATGAGTCTTCAAGATATAAGATAATCAAGCGTGACGTTGAAAGATCACTTTCTACGGAGATAGAAAACAAGCTTACAGAGCTTGATGTTGACGGCGTAAGATGTGAGCCGACAACAAACCGTGTCTATCCGCAAAGCTCGCTGGCTTCAAATGTCATCGGACATACGGACTTTGACGGCAAGGGAATCTATGGAGTTGAGTCGTATTACAACGATCAGCTTTCAGGCGTTGACGGCAGGATAATCACTGCCAAGGACGGCGACGGAAACGAGATACCTTACCGCTACAAGCAGGAATACAACGCTCAGAACGGCTATAATGTCAATCTGAACATAGATTCCAATATCCAGTATATGCTTGAAAAGGCGCTCAAGAACGCTGTTGCAGAGCATAAGCCGAAATACAGGGCAGCAGGAATAGTTATGAATCCTAAGACTGCTCAGGTGCTGGCTATGGCGACAGATTACAGCTACGACCCCAACGAGCCGGGCAAGATAACCGACAAGGCAACGGCACAGATGCTCGCGGGTATGGACGAAAAGTCGGAGGAGTTTACAAAGAAAAGACTCGATGCGTGGTCTACGCAGTGGAAGAACAAGGCGGTATCCGAGCTTTACTTCCCGGGTTCTGTATTCAAGATATTTACAGGTGCATCGGCACTTGAGGAAAATGCGATAACGCTGAAGGATACTTTCAGCTGTAATACAAAGATAAAGGTCGCAGACAGAGAGTTCAACTGCTGGTCATTCGTCGATCACGGTATGCAGGACTTTCAGCTTGCGATGACACATTCGTGCAACCCTGCATTCGTGCAGATAGGTCTGACGCTGGGCGGTGAGAAGTTCTGCGATTACCTGGATGCGTTCGGATTTACCGATCTTACGGGCATTGACCTGCCCGGCGAGTCTATGTCCATCACGGTGAACAACACGATAGGAAGAGATAATATCGGACCTGTCGAACTTGCGTCATCGTCCTTCGGACAGACCAACAAGCTCACGCCGATACAGATGATAACCGCGGCGTCGGCTATCGTAAACGGCGGCAACCTGCTTACTCCGCAGGTAGTCAACACAATTACCGATGAAAACGGCAATATCGTCAAGAAAAATGAGGTCATCAAAAAGCGCCAGGTCATCTCAAAGCGTACATCTGACGAGATGAGAAAGATACTCGAAAATGTCGTGCAGACGGAAAAGAGCGGAAACTGCTACATTCAGGGATATCGCATAGGCGGAAAATCAGGTACTTCGCAGAAGATAGATGAAAACCCCAAGGGCAACACCTACGTTTCATCATACTGCGCATTTGCCCCTGCGGACGATCCGCAGGTGATAATGCTGGTAATGGTGGATGAGCCTACGGGAGATCAGTATTACGGAAGCCAGGTAGCTGCGCCGATATGCGTTAATGTAATGAACGAGATGCTGCCGTATCTGGAGATATTCCCGCAGTATACCGAGGAGGAAAGAAAGACTCTTCAGGTCTCTGTTCCGAATGTTCAGACATATAAGATCGAAAGTGCAAAGCAGACACTTGAAAATCTTTCGCTCAATGTCAAGATAATAGGAAACGGAAAGAATGTCGTAAGACAGTATCCGACAGGCGTTTCGATAGAAAACGGAGGAACAGTCGTGCTTTGTACCGATGATACAAAGCCTGAGACAGTAACAGTACCGAACCTGTTCGGTCTTACAAGACAGCAGGCTAAGGATCTGCTTGCAAGCTACGGACTGAACCTTACAGCTCAGGGTTCGGGCGCAAGTGAGGAAGGTACGGTCGCTCAAGCTGACCAGCAAGCTATTGCGGGACGAAAAGTGCCTGTGGGAACGTCGATAACCGTTACGTTCACAAGTACTACAGTCCATTCGCAGTAATGCAAATACAGGGAAAACAGTTCCGAGGGGAAATGAGAAAATGAAATTATATGAATTGATGAAGGGTATCGCTGAGGTGAGTATTCCCGACTGTGAGATAAACGGCGTCACAAGCGATACAAGAAGCGAGATAAAGCAGGGTACGATGTTCGTGTGCATAAAGGGCAATACCTTTGACGGACACGATGCGGCTGAGGATATGATAGCAAAGGGCTGCACGGTCGTAGTCTGTGAAAGGGATCTCGGTCTTGACAACCAGATAATCGTTGAGGATACAAGAACGCTTTATCCGATGATCTGTGCTGCGTGGTTCGACAATCCGCAGAACAAGATAAAGCTTATAGGCGTTACAGGAACAAACGGCAAGACCACTATCACTACGATGATAAAGAAAGTTCTTACCTCAATGGGCTGCAAAGTGGGTCTTATCGGTACCTGTCAGAACGAGATAGGCGGAAGCATCTATCCTACGACAAGAACAACGCCGGAGCCGTATGACCTTTATGAGCTTTTCAGCAAAATGGTCGAGGCAGGCTGCGATTATGCGGTCATGGAGGTGTCCTCTCAGGGACTTGAACAAAAGAGAGTCGCTGCGTGCAGATACAAGGTCGGCATTTTTACCAATCTAACGCAGGATCATCTTGATGTTCACGGAACTATGGAGAATTACTATCTCGCAAAGAAAGAGCTGTTCAGGCTTTCCGATACGGCGATAATCAATAACGATGATGAGTACGGCAGAAGATATATCAAGGAAGTTGACTGCCCAGTAAAGACTTACTCTGTGGGCGGAGAAGCCGATTTTATGGCTGATGATGTTCTGCTGTGCGCAAGCGGTGTAAAGTATGTTTTCTCGGACGGAAAGAAAAAGCACAACGTTACATTCCCGATGCCGGGTCTGTTCAACGTTTCAAACTCTCTTGCAGTTATCGCTTGTATGGAAACGCTCGGATATGACGTTGACAGGACGATAAGAGCTATCGCAGGCGTCGGAGGAGTAAGAGGCAGAGCAGAGATTGTTCCGACAAAGAGAGATTTTACGGTCATCTGTGACTATGCACATACACCTGATGCCCTGATAAATGTTCTCAAGGCTATCAAGGAGTGTTCGGTCGGCAAGGTCAAGTGCCTGTTCGGCTGCGGCGGAAACAGAGATGCCACAAAAAGACCGCTCATGGCTGCGGCTGCAGCGGATAATTCGGATTTTCTTATCGTTACCTCGGATAATCCGAGAAACGAAGACCCGGAGGAGATCATCAAGGATATCCTTGTCGGGCTTGAAGGCAAGACTACACCTTACATAAAGATCTGCGACAGACGTGAAGCTATACACTGGGCTATCAAGAATGCAGAAAAAGATGATATAATCGTGCTTGCAGGAAAGGGTCATGAGGATTATCAGATACTTGCAGGCGGCGTAAAGATACACTTTGACGAGAGGGAAGTAGTCGCAGAGGCTCTGGAGGAGCTTGCAAAAGAAGGCAGATAAGCTGCGGCAAAAGCAGGACAAAAATCATTTGAGGAGAGGATCCCTATGGAACAGATCAGACTGTCTGAAATAGTTGAGGCGGTAAAGGGCAGCTATGGATACGATGCGGATATGATGATAGACAATATTTCTACCGATACCCGTACTATCAGCAAAGGCTCTGTCTTTCTTGCGCTCAAAGGAGACCGTTTTGACGGACATGACTTTGCGGCAAAGGCTATGGAGCTTGGCGCTCAGGCGGTCATAACCGAAAGGGCTGTTGAAGGAGCAAGATGTATTATAGTGGATTCTACCGCTAAAGCGCTGCTCGATCTGGCAGGCTATTACAGAGATAAGTTCGATATTCCTCTTGTGGGCGTTACAGGAAGTGTAGGCAAGACCACGACTAAGGACATGATAGCTCTGGTCGTTTCACAGAAATACAAAACGCTCAAAACACAGGGCAATCTCAATAACGAGATAGGTATGCCAAAAACACTTTTCGGACTTGACAGCAGCACTCAGGCGGCGGTCATAGAAATGGGAATGAGCGCAAGAGGCGAGATCTCCCGTATGTCTATGAGCTGCAAGCCGACTGTCTGCGTTATTACAAATATAGGCGTGTCGCATATCGAGAAGCTCGGCTCGCAGGAAAATATCCTTGCAGCCAAGCTGGAGATACTCGACGGCGCAAAAAAGGGCGCTCCGCTGGTGCTGAGCATGGACGATAAGTTCCTTGCCAATGCAGAGGTACACGGACTGCGCAAGGTCTACTATTACAGCGTTAAAAACCGTAACTGCGATGTTTACGCAAAGAATATCATAAACAAGAACAGCGGTGTCAGCTTTGATATCTGCTTCGGTTCGCAGATAGTTCCCGCAAGGCTCAACTGCATCGGCGTGCATAACGTCAAGAACGCTCTTGCGGCTTTCTGCGTGGGACTTGCACTTGAAGTTCCTGTTGATGATATACTTACCGGTATCGAAAGCTTCAGACCCGAAGGACTCAGACAGAATATAACCCGCAAGAACGGCGTTAATTTCGTGGTGGACTGCTACAATGCTGCACCCGATTCCATGAAGTCGAGCCTCTCAATGCTCGACCAGGTGGAAACAGACGGAATGAGATACTGTATCCTTGCGGATATGCTTGAGCTTGGAGAGAAAAGCAAGGAATTTCATAAGACGGTAGGAAAGTATGTTGCGGATTCAAGTGCTGACAGACTCTACTGTTACGGAGATATGGCAAAGAATTACATAATCGGCGCTGTGGAGAACGGTTTCGACAAGAACCGCTGTATGCATTTCTCCGACCGTGACGAGCTTGCGGATTATCTCAAGAGCAAGCTGAAAACCGGAGACTCTGTGCTTTTGAAGGGCAGCAGGGGAATGGCGCTGGAGGAAGTATTCAAAGCTCTCTGATGAGCCGAAGGTAAAGGAGAACTGCTATGGACTGGCAGGTGCAAAGCGTTATAATCGTGACGGAGCTTGCCGCAGGATTTATTCTTTTCAGGTTCTTTATCCCGTTTTTCAGAAGGATAAAGACGGGTAAATTTGATCTGTATATCGGCGACAGGTTCAAAAAAGACGGTTCCGAGCCTAAATTTGCAGGAGTGGTCATGGCTCTGACAGCTGTGCTGGGACTCAGCGCAGGTCTTATCGGAAACAGTCTTAAAAACAGAGAGGAACTCTCCGGAAAAATTGATCTTACTGTCTATGCGGCGTGCGCTGCGGTGGTTTTGCCTGTATGTGCGCTGGGAATGACGGACGATCTTCATAAGGAAACGAAACGAGGCATGGGACTTAAAAAACGGTGGGTGCTGCTCACCGAATTTGTCGTATGTCTTGGTTTTTCATATATAGCCGTAAATTCGGGCATTATCGACACAAAACTGCTTCTGCCGTTCCGATTGGGAAATATTGAACTCGGATTTATATTTTATCCATTGACAGCGGTGCTTATGACTGTTATAATAAACTTAACAGAACTGCACGATTGTCCTGTCGGCGTGACCGATCAGGGCTGCGACGGACTGTGTGCAGTCACCGTTATGATCTTCTCGCTTTCGGTCGCTGGGATCGGAGCAGTTTATAAATGGCTGGCTCTGCCGCAAATACTAAGCGTTGTGACCGCAGGGGTCTGTGCGGTGTATCTGTTCTGGGGCATCAGTCCTTCAAAGATGTACCTCGGACAGTCGGGAAGCAGATTTCTGGGAGCTATGCTTGCTGTCATAACAGTAACGACCGGTATCCCGCTGATATTTCTGATGTCTGGCATCGTGTTTATAGCAGACGGGGTCTGTACATTGGTGGGACATCTGGTGTTCAGACGCAAAAAACAGCTGCTTTTCAAAGGGCTGACTCTGCACGGGCATCTGAGTCAGAGAGGCTGGAGCGATTACAGGATAATGGGCGTGAGTGCTGTCGCAACACTTGTGGGCACTGTGGGAACGTTCTTCTATATCAGCTACGCCGACGGCATTTTTTTGAAATGATCTAAATAGATATATAGTGCAGAGATTTTATAGGGAGGAAGAATTTTGGCAAGCAAAACATACGAGCCGAGCGATGTCAACTATTACGATGAGCTGCCTGCTCACCGTCCTGTCGCTCAGGCGAGAAAAAGCTGGAATCTGAGGCTCGTGCTGACAGAAATAGATAAACCGTTTTTGGTGCTGGTAATGGCGCTTGCAGTGTTCGGACTGGTAATGATGTTCTCGGCTTCTTACGGCTGGAGCCTTTCAAAAACAGGCGACGGAACATTTTACCTGAAAAGACAGGCGATCGCAGGTGCGATAGGCATAGTCCTTATGCTTATACTGTCGGTAGTCGATTACCACTTTTTTCAGAATACAAAAGTCGTTTATATCAGCTTCGTTTTAGTGTATCTCGTTTGCGTCGCCACGCTGTTCGTGGGAACGGAAACGGCAGATGCAAGACGCTGGATCGACTTCGGATTTATACAGTTCCAGCCTTCGGAGCTTCTGAAGGTCGCATTTATCCTGATCTTCGCATATATCATGTCGGTCAATTTCCGTAAGTTCAATGACTGGAAATACTGCGTATTCCCGTTTATAATAATCATGGGTATAGTCAGCGGCGTTCTTGTGCTGCAAAGGCATATGTCGGCGGTAATGTTGGTCGGCATCATAGGACTCGGAATGATGTTTGCCAGCGGAATGCCTGCAAAAACATTCTGGAGATTTGTCGTTTTCCTCATACTTGTGGGAGTTTTGTTCCTTGCATTCAAGATGATCTCAGGCGGCACGGGATTTTCGTATATTACCGAGAGAATAGAAAGCTGGAAAAATCCTGAGGCTGACCCGCAGGGCAATTCGTGGCAGACCTATCAGTCTTTGCTTGCTATAGGTTCGGGCGGCTGGACAGGACTCGGCTTCGGTGAATCAAGGCAGAAATTCCTTTACCTGCCGATGTCGCAGAATGACTTCGTTTTCGCTATCGTATGTGAGGAGCTTGGATTTGTAGGTGCTATGGTAGTTGTGTTGCTGTTCGTGCTATTTATCGGCAGAGGATTCTATATAGCAAATCATGCCAAGGACAGATTCGGTATGCTCGTTGCCGCAGGCATAACGATCCATATCGGCGCACAGGCTTTCTTCAATATCATGGTTGCCTGCAACGCTTTCCCGAATACAGGTATCTCACTTCCGTTCTTCAGCTACGGCGGTACGTCATTGCTGATACAGCTTGCGGAAATGGGCATCATGCTCAATATTTCCCGTCAGGCTCATATAAAAAAATAATAACTTTCTTGGGAGCTGCTTAATATGTACAGAGTGCTGCTTGCAGGCGGCGGAACAGCAGGTCATGTTAATCCTGCGCTCGCCATTGCAGAGATAATCAAAGATAAATATCCCGATACCGAGTTCTGCTTTGCGGGAAATCCCGATAAGATCGAAGCAGAACTGGTAAAAAAAGCAGGATACAGGTTTGAGCCTGTGAGGATAGAAGGATTTCAGAGAAAGATCAATCCTTCAAATATCAAGAGAAATTTCAAGGCAGTACGCTATCTGATGACGTCAGGCAAGACCTGCAAAAAGATCATAAAAGACTTTAAGCCCGATCTTGTAGTCGGCACAGGCGGATATGTTTCAGGTCCTGTGGTAAGGGCTGCAGCGAAAATGGGCATAAAAACAGCAGTTCATGAGCAGAACGCTTACGCAGGAGTCACAAACAAGATTCTCGCAAAGCACGTTGATCTGGTAATGCTCAGCGTAAAGGAAGCAAAGAAGTTTTTTGAAAAAGCAAATAAAGTCGTTGTTACAGGTCTTCCTGTTCGTAAGGCTTTCAGCAAGATGTCAAAACAGGAAGCAAGAAAACAGCTCGGCTTTGACGATAATACAGTGTGCGTGCTGTCAACAGGCGGAAGCCTCGGTTCTATGACGATAAATAAATATGTCGCAAAGCTGCTGAAGTATTATCAGGACAACAACATCAAGGTAAACCATATACATTCCTACGGTACATACAGCGATTATAAGGACTATGTCAAAACGCTGGAAAAGGACGGCGTGAAAGTAACAGGTGATCCTCACAGGATAGTTGACAGCTATGTGAATATGCCTGTTGCTATGGCTGCCTGCGATCTGGTCATTACACGCTGCGGTGCGTGTGCGCTCACAGAGCTTGAAGCTATGGGCAGACCTGCGGTGATGATCCCTTCGCCTATGGTCGCCGAAAATCATCAGTATTATAACGGACTTGTGCTTCAGAACGCAGGCGCAGGTATCGTTATCGAGGAAAAAGATCTGACAGATGAGCTGTTTATAAAAACTGTCACAGATTATATCAATGATCCCGAAAAGCTTGAACAGTCGGCTAAAAACGCCGCAAAGCTGCATATCGGTGATACTCGTGAAAGAATAATGCAGGCGCTTGATAAGCTGCTTGTAAAATAGAAAAAGAAAAACACTTGACTATTAATTTAAGAGGAATAATCAATGGCAAAGAAGAAAAAAAGGAACATGGCAGACGGCTCGGGAGATATGGATGCCATAAAGCTGCCGGATAAAAAGAAGATCAGAGCGCTCAACGAGGAATCACGCCGTGGAAGCGCTGTGAATCAGTATGCCGAAGCGCTTTTTTCTACCGACAAAAGCCGTCATCAAGGCTCTTTTGAAAGAGCGATCCAATATGAAGATCCCGGAAGGAACCTCACTCTTGTCCCCGAAGAAGAGGAAGAAGAGGATGAGGATGACATCACCGAATTTGCTGCAAGGAACGTACCAAAGGCAACAGGCCTTAACAGAGGCGTTAAGCTCGGAGGACAGTACGTCAGGAAAAAGACGATCGTTATCTGGTGCGTAGTCGCTGTTTCCTTCCTGCTGGCGATGATGTTTGCTTTCCCGCCTATCATGACAGACGATGTCGATAACAGCAAGGTGCTTGAAAATCAGGATATTTTCAAGGATATGGGCATGACGGAACTGAAGGCATATGCTTCAGCGCATTACTATGTTCACAGTCAGAAAGCGTTCAATTCCGAGAAATCTGAAAGCTACCGTGTGGTAGAGCTTGCTTTCAATGCAAGGAATCTTTCACCGTTTACTGTTGAGATACCTAAAGTTGTGGTAACAAAAGTTGATCCGTTGTATGAGGATCATATCGCATACGTCAGGATAGGAAGCGTAGACGAGAACGGCAAGGACGTTCCCGAAACGATACCTGCATTCAGCTCAAAGAAGATAACCGTGCAGATACTTGTAAATGTAGCGGAAATGAGCGAAAAAGAGTTCAATGATGCTATAACATCGATGATCCTTTCAACAGAGGGAATGAACAAAAAGGTGCTGGGAATGTCTATACCGTGCGTGCCGTTCTTCATGTTTGTTTCAAATAATATCAGCCTTGAACTGAAATAGTAGCTTTTCACCTGTACAGGGCGTTTTGCATAAGATAAGTCAGACCTGATTTTTAGGAGTGACGCTTATGCAGAAGCTTGTGATAAGAGGAGAAAAACGTCTGAACGGTGAGATAACTGTACAGGGTGCCAAAAACAGCGCCCTTGCGCTGCTTGCAGGCTGTACGCTTTGTTCGGGGGAAGTGCTGCTAAAAAACTGTCCTGCTCTGAGCGATGTGTTCGCAGCGTGCAGGATACTTAACAGATTGGGCTGTAAAAGCCGCTATTACGATAATTGCGTGCAGGTCAACGCAGGTGCGGTGAGCGAATGTGCTGTGCCGGAGGATCTGATGAGGGAAATGCGCTCGTCGATCGTGTTTCTGGGTGCAGTGCTTGGCAGAAAGGGTCAGTGCGAGCTTTCTTATCCCGGAGGGTGTGAGCTTGGACCAAGACCGATAGATATGCACCTGAGCGCTCTTGAACAGATGGGAGTAAGGATAAACGAGGAGTACGGAGTGCTGTGCTGTGAATGTCCTTACGGGCTGCACGGCGCTAAAATAAGCCTTGGGTTCCCGTCGGTGGGAGCTACCGAGAATATTATGCTCGCTGCGGCGCTTGCAAAGGGCGAAACAGTGATACACAATGCGGCGAGAGAACCTGAGATCACGGATCTTGGGAACTTTCTTAACTGCTGCGGTGCAAGGATAAGCGGTCATGGGACATCAACAGTGGTCATAAGCGGAGTTGAAAAGCTTCACGGCTGCGAGTATGAGGTAATGCCCGACAGGATAGTGTCAGCAACTTTTATGGCTGCTGCTGCGATAACAGGAGGCGAGCTTGACCTCAGAAATGCGAGAGCATGTGACCTCGAAGCCGTAATACCTGTGTTTGAGCAGATGGGCTGTCAGGTGTTTACTTACGATGCAAGGATATATATAAACGCAAAACGCCCGCTTAAAGCGGTCAGGACTATAAGAACACTGCCGTATCCCGGTTTCCCGACCGATGCGCAGGCTGTGGTCATGGCGGCTCTGACAAAGGCCAAGGGCACGAGCGTTATTATCGAGAATATTTTCAGCAGCCGTTACCGCCATGTCGATGAACTGGTGAGAATGGGTGCGGATATAAAAACAGAAGGAAAAGTTGCGGTCATTGAAGGCGTGAAGAAGCTTTACGGCGCAAGAGTGCGGGCAAGCGACCTCAGAGGAGGAGCTGCACTGGTGCTTGCGGGCCTTGCAGCGCAGGGCGAAACGGAAGTGGAAAAGGTCTGCTATATCGACCGTGGCTATGATAATATAGAAAAATGTCTGCGGGAAGTGGGCGCAGATATATGCAGGAAGACGAGTTAGTGAGAGAGTTAAGGAAAGATAGGAATGAAGGACGTTGTAAAATCGGGAGCAGTCAGAACTCCCGACGGCGAAAACAATAAAAGATCAAAACGTGAACAAGGCAGTATCGTAGGCTATTGCGCTATTGCCTTTGTTTTTGTGTCTCTGATCGTGCTTGTGCTGTGCCTGACGGTGTTTTTCAAGGTCGAAATGGTCGAGATCAACGGTCTGACGCTCTACCGTGAGGAACAGGTCATAGGCGTCAGCGGAATAGTCAATAATGAGAATCTCGTGCGAACGGATACGGCGCTTATCAAAAAGCATATTGAGGAAAATCTTGTGTTCATTGAGAACGTCGAGATAGAGAAAAAGTATCCCTCGACACTTGTTGTAAATGTCACTGAGGCTGAAAAGGCAGCGGATATCGTTTATGATGATAAGATATGCGTTGTTTCAAAAAAAGGAAGAGTCCTTGAAATGGGCAACACTGTCGCTACGGGCGGCATACCTGTGATAAGAGGCTTTGAGCTGACATCAACAAAACCGGGCGACAAGCTTGAAAGCAAGGATACGAGCAAGCTGAAGATATATAATGATATGATAAAAATACTCGATTCTATCGATATGGGGAGAATATCGGAGATAGACCTCAGCAGCCGTTCAGGGATAACGATACTTTATGACGGAAGGATAACTCTGGAGCTGGGAAGCTCAGTCGATCTTGACTATAAGCTAAGCTATTTCAAGTCTGTCATAGACAGCAAGCTTTCGGACGATTTTAAAGGAAGACTCGTTTATAACGGTGCAGACAGCGGTATATCAGCTATTCCCGAAGGTGCAGGAATAAAGGACGATGAGCCTAAGGACGATGATTCTTCAAAATCTGATGACGAGAAAAAGCAGGACGGAGATAATGACAACGCCGATCCTGATGCTAACAATGCAAATACCGATATGAACAACGGTAACGGACAGAATGATGTTCAGGATTATGGCTATCTGAACAACGACGGCAATGGACAGAACGGCGTTCAGGACTATGGCT
>CAMZIK010000001.1 GCA_947307175.1 uncultured Clostridia bacterium | reverse complement strand
ACGAATATGCGACGGACAAGCGCGCCGCCGCGGCGGCAAATTCTGATTTATCTTTACAATACGAAAGAAAAATGTTTTTAAATGATCTGAGCTTGTGAGAGGCGGCAGTAGGTCTCTGTTCCCTCGTTATATGTTCCGAACACGCCGACAACGGTTATCTCGCTGTCAAGCTCGGGATAGTCGGCAGGATATTTCCTGCTGGTATCGGCAAGGACGAACTCCATGGGCTGTGAACAGCAGGCGGTAGCATCGGTCAGCATACAGGCAAAATATGTATTGCCGTTGTCGTTGCTGACTGCAAAGTAGCCCTTGACCTTAACGATCTTATCCTTGAACTTTTCGGGCGTTTCACTCATATTAACAGCTTGTGCATAAGCCATTGTTTCACTCATCGCAGACAGGTCGGTATCTATCTTTTCGTATTTGCTTTTGCTGTCTTTTGAAGACGAGCTTTCAGCTTTTGTTTCGTCAGAAGATGACGGTTCGGCTGACGATGAGCTTTCGCCCGATGTATCATTTGATGAGTTTGATGAGCTTGACAATACATCTTTGACATTCTTTGCGTTCTTGTTTCCTGTGCTGTTGTCCGAGCCGCAGCCCGTGAGCGCCAAGATCAGACCTGCGCACAAAACACATATTACTTTTTTCATGCCTTTACCCTCCCGCAGAATTTTCCTATTACCATAAACACTCCGAAAGCGACCATATCAACTGCGACTATCGTTGAGCCGACAGGCGTTCCGTAGACTATTGAGATACATATTCCAAGCAGTGTGCAGACTACCGAGAGGACTCCCGAACAGACTGTTACTGACCTGAAGCTTTTGAAAACACGCATTGCTGAAAGCGCAGGGAATATCACCAGCGCTGAGATGAGCAGCGAGCCGACAAGGTTCATCGCAAGCACGATTATCACGGCGATGACTACTGCAAGGATAAGATTGTACAGCGAGGCTTTTACGCCTGTTGCTCTTGCAAAGTCCTCATCGAAGGTGACGGAGAACACTTTATTATAGAACAGGACGAACACGGCAAGCACTACGGCGGAAAGACCTATGCACAGCCACACCTCGGTGGTGGTGAGTGTGAGTATCGAGGTCGAGCCGAAGAGCGTGGTGCAGACATCGCCCGAAAGGTTTGACGAGCTTGAAAAGATGTTCATGAGCAGGTAGCCTATCGCAAGGGCGCTGACAGAGATCATTGCAACGGCTGCGTCGCCTTTTATCTTTGCGTTCTTTCCCGTTCGCAGAAGAAGTATGGCGCTGATTATCGTTATGCAAAGTATCAGCGGCATATCGTTGGTGAGCTTTAAAACGGCGGCTATGGTCATTGCTCCGAAGGCAACGTGTGAAAGTCCGTCGCCGATGAACGAAAAGCGCTTGAGCACCAGAGTTACGCCCAAAAGAGAGGAGCAAAGTGCTATCAGCACGCCGACGATGAGCGCATAGCGGACAAAGGCAAATTCGGTTATATAGGTATAGAGCTTATCGAACGCATCAAGCATCTGCCTCACCTCCCTGCTGTGCAAAGCCTGTTTTATCGAGCCTTGCGAGGTACTCATCACGGCTGCCGAAAAAGACTTTCTTGCCGATATGCAGTATTCTGTCTGCATAGGTCATTGCTGCCTGTATATCGTGGGAGATCATTATTATGGTTATCCCGCTTTCCTTATTGAGCTTGTGGACAAGCTCGTACATATGGGCGGTGGCATTCGGGTCAAGACCTGAAACAGGCTCATCGAGAAGCAGCGCTTTCTGCGTGGCGCAAAGCGCTCTTGCAAGCAGCACTCTTTGCTGCTGTCCTCCCGAAAGCTCCCGATAGCAGCGGTTTTTAAGCTCTGTCAGACCCATTTTTTCGATATTCTCCTGTGCGAGCTGCTTTTGCTCTTTTGAATAGAACGGACGTAGACCGAGTCTGTTTGCACAGCCCGAAAGCACTATCTCCTTTACCGATGCGGGAAAATCCCTCTGTACATCGGTCTGCTGCGGAAGGTAGCCTATCTGTCCTTTTTGCAGTCCGTCGCCGAATATTATCTCGCCCGACATTGACGGGACAAGACCGAGCAAGGTTTTCATCAGTGTGCTTTTGCCCGAACCGTTTTCGCCGAGTATGCACATATAGTCACCCTGCTCAACTGAAAAGTTCAGCCCGTGGAGTATCTCTCTGCCTTCATATCCTATACAAAGATCCTTGCAGGTCAACAGAGCCATTTTCAAACCAGCCTTTCTTACTTTAATGCACTTTTAAGCACTTCAAGATTCTTTTCCATTTCGCCAAGATATGTTGTGCCGCCGTCAACGTCCTTTTTGGTGACGGACTGGAGCGAATCGAGAGTTACTATCTCCTGATCCTTGCTCTTGGTGTTTTCCTTGACGGTCTTTGAGATATTGCCTTTTGAGCCTTCGATCTGGAAGATATACTTCAAGCCAAGCTCGTCAACTTTCTTTGCAAGGAACACTACGGTCTCAAAGCTTGCCTCGCTCTCGGCGGAGCAGCCTGCAAATGCGGCGAAATAGTCGAGTCCGTAGTCGTCAACGAGATACCTGAACGGGAATCTGTCGGCAAACACGAGGGTTTTTGTCTTTGCGCCGTCAACGGTTTCCTTATACTGCTTATCGAGCTTTTCAAGTTCTGCGACATAGGACTTGGTATTGGCTTTATAGGTATCCTTGTTGGCTTCGTCCTTTTCGCATATCTTATCGCTTATTGCTTCACAAAGAGTTACGGCATTTTTCAGAGAAAGCCATACATGCTCGTCGGTCTCTTTCTCTTCTTCCTCATGGTCGTGATCGTGGTCTTCGTGGCTTTCGTCGTGGTCGTGGTCTTCATCTTCTTCATGCTCGTGCTGCATACCCTCTTTATGCTCTTCCTCCTTGACCTTATCTCCGAGGACATCGAGCAGGTCGATGACGGTCATATCCTTATTTGATGCCTGCTTGAGTGCATCGTCTACCCACTTGTCAGACTCGCCGCCGACATAGATGAAGATGTCGCACTTTGAGATCCTGACGATATCATCGGTCGATGGCTGGTAGCTGTGAAGGTCAACGCCGTTGTCTATGAGCATAGTAAGGTCGATATCCTTTTCCTTATCTCCGACTATTTTTCTGACCCAGTCATACTCGGGGAAAATGGTGGTGACTATGCTTATCTTCTTGCTGTCCTTGCTGCTTGCAGAGCTTGAGCCGCAGCCTGTGAATATCCCTGCAAAAACGAGAACGCAGGTAAGTAATGTTATAATTCTTTTCATTATATAAAACCTCCGGAATATTTAAAAATGGCATAAAAAGACAAGGGTAGTCTGTCTTCAGGGCAGACTTATCCCTTGTTTTCAGCTTAATCGGACAGTTTTACTTTGAGAGAAACGGGTGTGGGCTGCACGCAGACGGCAGACACGGACAATACTGCTTTTACAAATACAAAGCTAACGGCTGCGAGGACAGCTGCGGCGCTGACGGCACCAGAAATATTTCTCAGGGCGTTTTCGCACGCTTCTATCTTCATGCAGACAGAGCAGTTATTTCCCGAACAGTCGTGCTGGGACTCATGGGCGATGAAAAGCACGGAAAAGAGCATAGCAAAAAACAGCACACAGGCAAGTATGACTGCTGCACGCTTTGTCTTTTTCATTACGCTCACTTCCCTCTCTTTTATTTCTTACACGCTTTGCACACGCCGTAAAGCACGGTCTCGGTGCGGTCTATCTCAAAATCGGTATTCTTCTTGACGTCATCTATCAGGGTATTTGTTGCAGGCAGAGGCATATGATATGTCTTTCCGCACTTTGAGCAGGACAGATGTATATGCTCTTTGCACTCATCGGCTGCCTTGAATCTATAATACACCTTCCTGCTGCCGCCTTTGGTGACACGCTGGACCTTGCCTTCACTTTCAAGCGCTGCAAGGTTGCGGTAGATAGCGCTGAGGCTTATATCTTCTGACCTCAGGCTTTCGGCGATGCGGTCGGCTGAAAAGACCTCATCGGGATTATTCTGCAAAAAATCAAGCAGCACGGTGCGCTGCTTTGTGGTATATACGGACAAGGTCTCATCTCCCTCAATTTGCGAATTCGTCGCAAATCAGTATAGCACATCTAACTCTATTTGTCAAGCACAAACGCCCGCAAGCGATACACTTACGGGCGTTTTATCATATTATTCTGGATTATTCGTCAGGCTGCGGCTGTGTTTCTTCGCTTTCGGGCTGTTCGGGTGCGGTCATCTTAGTTTCGTATTCTGCCTTTGGCATAGGCTTTGCAAAATAGAAGCCCTGTATCATATCGCAGCCCTGTCGTGCAAGGAAATCTACCTGATCTTTTTCTTCGACGCCTTCTGCGACGGTACGCATTTCAAGGCTCTTGGCGAGCTTTATGGCTTCGGAGACTACTATCTCACCTCTTTCTCCTGCACTTTCTCCACGGAAGAAATCCGCATCGAGCTTTAAAACGTCAAGCGGCATATCCTTCAGGGAATTGAGGGATGAATAGCCTGCTCCGAAATCGTCCATAGAGACTGTAAAGCCGTAGTCCTTGAGTTTTTTGATAGTTTCTATCATCGCTTTCTTATCGTCAAAGAAGGCACTTTCGGTAAGCTCTATCTCTATCAGATCGTGCGGACACTGCGCTTCATCGACGATATCCCTTATCTGCTCGGCGAGATCTGTCTCGATAAAATGCGCTCTTGACACGTTCACGGAAACGGGGACACATTTATAGCCTGCATCGAGCCATGCTTTCTGATCCTTTGCGACATGGCTTATCATATAGTGGTCTATCTCGGTGATAAAGCCGTTTTTCTCGAAAATGGGGATTATCCTGCCAGGTGTTACGAAGCCGTATTCGGGTGAATCCCATCTTACGAGTGCTTCTGCGCCTCTCAGCTTATTTGTACGGGGATCGTACTTAGGCTGATAATAGACCACGAACTCCTCGTTTTTAAGAGCTGCTGACTGATGCTCATAGACGGTATCACGCCAGCGCTTTTCTTCAAGCAGGCGGCTGTCGAATATGCGCACGCCAGACTCCTCGGTATCTCCCAGCTCTGCTCTTGCGGAACAGGCATTATTATAGGCATTTTCGATACTGAAGCCCTTACGCTTTATTATCCTGCCGTTTTCTGCTTTATTAGGCGGAACAAGGTCAACGCCTATCTGGAAATCAAAGTTATGGTCGCTGTCCATATCCTTTAGCTTGCTTATTATATCATCAAGCCTTTGCCTGAGCTGCTGTTCGTCGGTATATTTCAGGAGCATCGCAAAGTTTGAGGTCGTTGCATGGGCGCACATCTCATGCTTTTTCATTTCACCTGCGATAAGCCTATGTATCCTTGCAAGAAGCTCCTCGCCCTCGGATATGGAATGGCACAGGCAGTAGTTCCTGTAATTTCTGAATACCATATTGACGACTGCAAAGCTGTCTTTCTTGCAAAAGCTGCTCTGGAGCCTGTCATCGCCGTATCTGACATACCATATCCAGTTATGTCCGTAGGTGATGGGGTCGGAATAGAAAAGTCTTACGACTCTCCTGTAATTGACTGCGCTCTTGATTATCTTAACGACTGTTATCACGCCGACGATGACAACTATAAGCACCAGTCCCGACAGCAGTTCAAGGATAAGTATTGCATCTCTTGAAGTCAAGGTCAGATATGCTTTACCAATAAATTTTCTGCCGCCGCTGAGATCGATAGATACCCATATCGGCAATCTTACAGTCTCTGCATCTTTATCATACCAACGGAGAAATTTCATCAGCTTAAAGTTAAGCCCGTCATCTCCGTCATGATATATAAATCCAAGCTCGGAATCCTCATATACTGTACATGTTTCGGAGCCGTTGGCCAGTTTGATGATACCGCCGTTAAAGGTGCATGTGTTTTCGCCCTTCTGATATACTATCTTTCCGCCCTGATCCTTTACGATGAACTCGGTCTCCTCCGATTCGATAAATCCTGTGATGCCATGATCTTCACTGCCGACCTCATACAGCTTGGCGATATGCTGCGTCTCTGCATAGCCTTCTGCAAATTTGGTCTCAAAAATGTATTCAAGAACAAATCCCGAAAGAAATACCATAGCTGCAATAAACAGCAGCATCATAAGCAGATACAGCAATATTGAGCGCCACGAGCTTGTATTTCTGACTTTCTTATACAGCTTGACTCTTTCTTTGTTATGGTCTGTCCTGCATTTTGCCATTCCCTGCTCCCCCCTCAGTGTAAAAATCATTTTTTATAGTATAACATACAGGATATTAAAAAATCATTAACTCTATGGCAAAACTTGCATTATGCTGAACAGGAGCTTATCATTCTCCAAGGCGGATAACTTCCATCGGTCTGAGCTGAGACACCTCGCAGGTCAGGCCTTTTGTTTTTACGGTCAGCTGTGTATCTTCGGGATAGAATCTTGTTGACATCACTTTTCTGCCGCCGTCAAGGAATATCTCAAGTGATGTTTTATCGGCAAGTATCCTGAGATGTTTACAGCTTCCGAGTATTGTCTTTCTTACGTCTCTGCCGCAGCCGACTTTTTCATCAAGAAATCTCAATGAGAACACGCCGTCAGAAAAGGTCATCTCTGTGCTGCCTGACAAACTGAGCGAAAAGCTGTCCTGATGCGCACAAGCGCAGAGATCAAACGGCAGGCTGACGGTACTTTCCGTTCCGTTCAGGACGGTAGTTTCGCATCTCAGCTTTTCAAGCTCCCTGACGGGCATTCGCCTGAGGCTTCCGTCCTCAACCGGCATCAGTTCACACGGCACGGTAAGACAATGCTGCCAGCCACGCTCTGCTGTCGGGTTTGTGTATGGAATGTCGCCTATACCCATCCAGCCGATAAGTATCCTTCTGCCGTCAGGTGCTTCAAAGGTCTGCGGCGCATAGAAATCAAAGCCGCAGTCCCATTCGGTGAAAACACCATTTTTCAAATATCCTGAGCTGTATACGTTCTGGAAGCGGTACTCTTCGTGTGGAACGCCCTGCGGAGAAAAGCTGAGGTACTCGTTCTCTCCGAAGCGGAAAAAGTCTGGACACTCCCACATATATCCGCTGTTCAGAGTGCGCATTTCTTCTTCAAACTCCCAGTTTTCAAGGTCGTCGGAAGTATAGAAAAGCACGCAGCCTTTATCATCAAGAGTTCTGGCACCCAGCACCATACGATAACGTCCGTTTTCCTCCCACACCTTCGGGTCACGGACATGGCAGGAACAGTAATCAGGATAATCGCTGTTGCGCAGGAGAACTTTCTTTTCACTCATCGTCACACCGTCTTTTGTCATGACAAGAATGGTATTGCCCTGTCTTCCCTCGGTAACGAGGTCGAAGCCGTCCTGTTCAACATTGCCTGTATAGAAAAGATACAGAGTATCGTCCTTGACGATACCGCAGCCCGAAAAGACGCCGTCCTTATCGTCGGGAATATCGGGGAAAAGCACGGTCCCTGTGAACTGCCAGCTGAGCATATCCCTGCTTTTGAAATGTCCCCAGCACTTGAGGCCGCTGCCATCGGGACGGTTCGGAACATACTGAAAATAAACATGGTAGTCGCCCTTAAAGAAACAAAGTCCGTTAGGGTCGTTGAGCCAGCCTTTTAGAGGCTCAAGGTGAAAGCTTTGTCTGAGGTCGTTTTTCAAGTTTATCAATCCTTTTGGGGTCTCAGAATTTCATTGCCGTAATGTGAGGCTGGTTTTATGCCATGAAACCATATAGCGGATCTCCATTATTGTTTACCGCCATATTGTTATTGGCTGGCAACATTATATCACAGCACAATTATACTTGTCAAATGTTTTATATATACCCTTTCGGCAGAGGTTTGATAAGACAGGGGTATGCAAAAGGGATTGAAAACTACGTGGGTTTATGGTATAATATACGAACAAGGTAAATGGAATGTTTTGCAGCAGAGCAAGAGACTAAAAGCGGAACGGAAACGAAAGGAAACGGAGTCTGACAACAATGACAAGGATAATGTTCATATGTCACGGCAATATATGCCGTTCGCCGATGGCGGAATATATAATGAAAGAGCTTGTGCGGCGTGAGGGCGCTGACGGGGAATTCGAGATCGCTTCCTGTGCGGTCAGCACGGAGGAGATAGGAAACGGCATTTATCCGCCTGCAAAAAAAGAGCTTGAACGCAGAGGGATACCTTTCGGGAAACACTATGCCGTTCAGCTGAAACGCTCGGACGCTGACAAGTATGACTATTTCATCGTTATGGATCAGAGCAATCTGCGGTGGGCAGGAGAAATCCTTGGCGATGGCTGCGAAGGCAAGCTGCACAAGCTTATGGAATTTGCAGGCTCTCAGAGAGATGTTTCAGACCCGTGGTATTCACGCAGATTTGACATTGCTTTTGATGACATCATGCATGGCTGCGAAGGTCTGCTGAAAGAACTGATATAAATATTTGATACTGAAAAGTGAGGTGTTATTATATGAGTGAGAATATGCAGGAAAATGCGGTGCGCTTTCCGTTATATCAAAGGGTACGCAACGATCATGATATTCATGTATACATAGAGGAACAGAACAAGTCGATGCACGCTATGGGCTTTACTGAACACAGCTTTGCGCATATAGGCGTAGTGGCTGACCGTGTCGGATATATCCTTGAAACGCTGGGTGTTGACGAC
Organism: uncultured Clostridia bacterium; assembly: GCA_947307175.1. Lineage (GTDB taxonomy): Bacteria > Bacillota > Clostridia > Oscillospirales > Ruminococcaceae > Hominimerdicola. The sequence continues at coordinate 76,831 of CAMZIK010000001.1, read as the reverse complement.
CACACTATCGACCTTGCTCTCACGGCGGCATGGATGCACGATCTGGGAAACGTTGTGAACCGTGTGGATCACAGCCAGTCGGGTGCATTGATGACTTTCTATCTGCTTGACAAGATGGGCATTCCTGCTGAGGATATTGCGCCGATAGTTCGTGCGATAGGAAATCACGATGAAGGCAGCGGAGTGCCTGTAAGCAACATTGCGGCGGCACTTATAATCGCTGATAAATCCGATGTGCGCCGCAGCCGTGTTCAGGACGAGATAAAGGATTTCGACATTCACGACAGGGTGAATTACTCGGTGAAGACTTCGCTGTTGAAAATAAATCAGGACCGCACGGCGATAAAGCTCAAGCTGGAACTTGACACGAGGTACGGCGAGATAGGCGACTACTTCGAGATATTCATGGAACGTATGCTGCTGTGCAGAAAGGCTGCTGCTTTTCTGCATCTGGATTTTCATCTGATAATCAACGAGCAGACACTGATGTGATAAAAAGACAAAACGCAAAGAGGGTGCGAGGCTTTGAAAATAGACAGACTTATCGGCATACTTTCTATCCTGCTGCAAAAAGACAAGGTGACATCTTCAGAGCTTGCGGATAAATTTGAAGTATCACGGCGGACGATACTGCGTGATATTGAGACGCTGAATCTATCCGGCATACCTATTGTTTCCGAGCAGGGACAGGGCGGCGGTTTTTCAGTTATGGACGGGTACAAAGTCGATCGCACGCTGCTTTCTTCAGACGATATGCAGGCGATACTTTCAGGCTTGCAGAGCCTTGACAGTGTAAGCGGAACGAACCGATACAGGCAGCTTATGGACAAGCTTTCCGCCGAAGATTCGCCCTCGGTCAATGCGGACAATCACATCATCATTGATCTTTCGAGCTGGGACAAATCGGTGGTCGCAGACAAGATAGGGATAATAAAGCAGGCTATCGAGAAACGCCGTCTGATAAGCTTTCGCTACTTTTCTCCAAGCGGCGAGAGCGTGCGCAGGATAGAGCCGTATCACATAATTTTTCAGTGGGCATCGTGGTATGTATGGGGATTCTGCACGCAGCGTAAGGATTACAGAATGTTCAAGCTGACAAGAATGACTGAGCTTATGCTGACAGAGGACGCTTTTGCAGACAGAGACGTTCCCGTTTACACCTGCGACAAGCTGAGACACACGAGAGGAAAGATAAGTGCGCAGGTGAGATTTGACAAGGAGCTGAAATGGCGTATAATCGATGAGTTCGGACCGAGTATGATAAGGTACGATGAGAACGGAGATATACTGCTGACGCTGACATGGGAAGATGCGCCGTCATTTTACCGCTACGTTCTGTCGTTCGGCGACAACGCAGAGATAGTCTCACCGGACGAATACCGCCGTGAATTTGCCGAGCTTTTGAAAAAAATCAGAGACAGATATTGAATATGACAAACTGTTGTCATATTAGCTGTGTTATACTTAGCATACCAAATCAAGAAAGAGAGGTATGCAAAATGCAGTACGAAACAGTTGAATTAAAAGAAACGAAGGTGGCAGGCTTCACCGCAAGGACAAACAACGCTTCACCCGATATGGGCGCTGTGATAGGCGGTGTATGGCAGAAGTTCTTTGCGCAGGGGTACAATGCTATCCAATGCAAGACGACAGGCAAGACTATGGGCATATACACAGACTATGAAAATGACGAGCGTGGCGAGTACACTTTCATGGCAGGGTGTGCGGTGAACGGAGAGGTACCCGAAGGACTGGAAACAAAGACTCTGCCTTCGGGGAAATATGCAAAGTTCGTTGTAAAGGGAAACATGATGACAGCTGTGGGCGAATTCTGGCAGAAGCTGTGGCAGATGCCGCTTGAGCGCACTTACGTTTTTGATTTTGAGGAATATCAGAATGCAGACCCCGAAAACTGCGAGATACACATTTACATCGGGATAAAATGAGGGCAGGGATATGAATGGATTTGAAAAGCTGTGGAACGACATAGGAACAAGCGGTGTTATGGTGCTTTCGACCTGCGCAGAAAACAGAGTTACCTCACGCAGCATGAGCGTGGTCGTTATTGACGGGAAATTCTACTGTCAGACGAACAGAGATTATCTCAAATGCAGGCAGATAGATCAGAACCCGAATGTTGCGCTGTGCTTCGGAAGATTTACCATTGAGGGCGTTTGCAAAAACATGGGCAGACCGCATGACAATGAATTTTTCATTGAGGCGCTGGGCAGAGCTTACCCTGACGCATTAAAGCGCTGGTCGGATCTGCCGCAGGAATGTGTGCTGGAGATAACGCCGAGCCTTATCCAGTCGTGGATATATGAGGACGGTGTACCGTACATCGAAAGCTGGGATATGCAAAGCGGCAGCTACAAAAAGGAGAAGCAGTGATGGCTTTTGATTACAAGAAAGAATACAAGGAATTCTATATGCCGCCGAAAAAGCCGACGATCGTTACCGTTCCTCCGATAAACTACATTGCTGTGAGAGGACAGGGCGACCCCAACGCTGAGGACGGCGAATACAAACAGGCTATCGGCTTGCTTTACGGGATAGCTTTCACGATAAAGATGAGCAAAAAGGGAGACAGGCAGATAGACGGTTACTTTGATCATGTTGTGCCGCCGCTGGAAGGCTTATGGCGGCAGGACGGCACGCAAATAATAGACTATGCTCACAAGGAAAGATTCAAGTGGATCTCGCTGATACGTCTGCCCGATTTCGTGACAAAAGCCGATTTTGACTGGGCTGTTGAACAGGCTTCAAAAAAGAAAAAGGCTGATTTTTCTAAAGCTGAATTTCTGAGCTATGATGAGGGCTTATGCGTACAGTGCATGCACATCGGAAGCTACGATGATGAGCCTGCGACGGTAGAACGGATGCACAGCTTCATGGAGCAGGAGGGATATTCTCTTGATATTTCGGAAAAGAGGCTGCACCACGAGATATACCTTTCAGATGCAAGAAAGGTCTCGCCTGATAAGCTGAAGACGGTTATCAGGCACCCGATAAAATGAAAGGAGCATAATTATGAGACTTGACGGATTTGGTCTGCTTGTTGAGGACATGGGCAAGATGATACGCTTTTACAGAGATGTCCTCGGTTTTGAGATAAAGGAAGATGAGGACACTTCAAACGTGTATCTTATCAAGGACGGCACGCTGTTTCTTTTATACGGCAGGAAAGACTTTGAGACGATGACAAACAGGAAATATGAATACATAAAAGGCTTGAACGGTCATTTTGAGCTTGCGCTGTATGTGGACACCTTCGAGGAAGTTGACAAGGCTTATGCAGATGTTATCTCAAAGGGAGCTGTATCTGTGCTTGAGCCGACGACTGAGCCATGGGGTCAGCGCACCTGCTACATTGCCGACCCTGAGGGAAACCTGATAGAGATAGGTTCGTTCAACAAGCCGTTTGAGAGATAGCGGCGGCGAAAAAAATGAAAAGCAAAAGATCACACCGAAAACCGATGTGATCTTTTTTATTACTTTATGTTTTCCAATGAGGCTCTGATGAAATCCTTGAAAAGCACCTGTGCGTGATTCGGACGTGACTTGAATTCCGGGTGGAACTGGACACCTACGAACCATGGGTGTACATCTCTTGGAAGCTCGACCATCTCGACCAGCTTTTCATCGGGAGAAAGTCCTGCGATGACAAGTCCTTTTTCGGTGAGGGTCTGACGGAAATCGTTATTGAACTCCCAGCGGTGACGGTGGCGCTCATGGATAAGGTCGGCGTTGCCGTAGATCTGCTTTACCATTGTTCCGTTCTGAAGGACACATGGGTATGCTCCCAATCTCATGGTACCGCCCTTTTTAGTAATATCCTTCTGCGAATCCATGATGTCGATTACAGGATAAGGCGTTTCGCCGAACTCGGTGGAATTTGCGCCTGTCAAGCCTGCTGCATGCCTTGCAAATTCTACAACGGAAAGCTGCATTCCAAGGCAGATGCCAAAGAGAGGCACTTTGTTTTCCCTTGCATATTTTATAGCGCTTATCATTCCTTCGATGCCTCTGTCTCCAAAGCCTCCGGGAACGATTATACCGTTACATTCTTTCAGTTTTTCGGCAGCATTCTCATCGGTGATGTCCTCGGACTGTATCCACTTTATTTCGACCTTTGCGCTGTTTTCAAAGCCGCCGTGACGGAGAGCTTCGGCAACGGAGAGATATGCATCTTCAAGCTCTACATACTTGCCGACAAGTCCGATGGTCACCTTCTTTGTGCAGTTGGTGACTCTGTCTATCATCTCATTCCAGCCCTTCAGATCGGGAGTCTTGTTCTCGATATGAAGATGCTCGCAGACTACCTCTGCAAGTCCTTCTCTTTCAAGCCACAGAGGTACTTCATAGAGAGAAGGTGCGGTGAGGTTCTGGATAACGTCCTGCTTTCTGACATTACAGAAATGGGCTATCTTTTCCTTCATTTCATCGGGTATTTCCATTTCGCAGCGAAGCACCAGGACATTTGGCTGGATACCGACTGAGAGAAGCTCCTTGACAGAGTGCTGGGTAGGTTTGCTTTTCAGTTCATTTGATCCTGTTATATATGGCAGGAGGCAGACATGGATAAAAACGCAGTTTTCTCTGCCGACTTCAAGGGAAGCCTGCCTTATCGCTTCAAGGAAAGGCGTGGATTCGATGTCTCCGACTGTTCCGCCTATCTCGGTGATGACTACGTCGGTATTGCCGTCCTTGCTGACGCTGTAAAGTCTTTCTTTTATCTCGTTGGTGATATGGGGAACGACCTGGACTGTGCCGCCAAGATAGTCTCCTCTTCGTTCCTTGTTAAGCACTGTCCAATAGACCTTTCCTGTGGTGACATTTGAGTTCACCGACAGATTCTCGTCGATAAACCTTTCATAATGTCCGAGGTCGAGGTCGGTCTCGGCACCGTCTTCGGTGACAAATACCTCTCCGTGCTGATAGGGAGACATAGTTCCCGGGTCAACATTTATATAAGGGTCAAACTTCTGTATAGTTACACGGCAGCCACGGGCTTTGAGCAATCTTCCCAGTGAAGCTGCGGTGATACCCTTGCCAAGTCCGGAAACAACTCCTCCTGTGACAAACACATATTTAGTCGGCATATTTATTCCTCCATATTCTCCTTACAGCACTTTTCAGCTGTCCTTTTCATCAATGATCGCCTGAGCTGCGGCACTTTTGGTTATGCAGTTGTTCATGGCAAGCTTTTCGATACAGCGGTGGGCGTCCTCTTCGGTCATGCCCTTTTCGGTGATAAGCAGCCATTTTGCCCTGTTCACAAGGCGTATCTCCTGCATTTTATCTTCAAGCGACACAGACTTCTTTTCAAGTCTGCGAAGCCGTTCCTTTGTGCTTTCGAGCCAGTCGAATGCCTGCGATACCATCTGCCTCGGCGAAGGCTTGGGGAGAGTATATACGCCGTGAGGACACACTCTGTCGAACACGTCGGAATAATACTCACTCTTGATGAGCAAAAGCACGGCGCTTCCCATTCCTGCGCTGCGGTCTATCGCAAGGCTGATCCCATCATCATCGGGAAGAGGTACATTGATGATCAACATATCAAAGCTGCGTTCAAGCAGCCGTCTTTTTGCGGAGCTGACGCTCATTTCAAGCTCGCTGTCGTAGTTTCGTCTTGAATCTATCAGCTCTTTGAGTGCCTGATTGAATTTTGGCTGCGACGAAGCTATCAGTACGCTGTATCTGCGTTCTTTCAGCTGCAAATGTATCCCTCCTTCTGACAGTATAGTTAAAGCATCAAAGCTTTTTTGCATAGCACACCGCACCTACGAGTTTATCGTAAGGCGGATAATTTTCGATCAGGTCATATCCCCTGTTTTTATACATACTAACAGCCTCTGTCATCTGCGGTCTTGTCTGAAGAATGACACGTTCAAAGCCCTGCTGTCTGGCTTTATTTTCTGCAAGCGTCATCATTTCGCTTGCGATATGGTGACCTCTGTATCCGGGCTGGACCCAGACACGCTTTATCTCTGTACTCTTGTCATCATATTTTTTCAAGCCTGCACAGCCGACTGCTTTGCCGTCCTGACTGGCGATGATAACATCGGGTATTTCGGCAGATGCGTTATACGGGACAAATCCGCTTCTCTTGCTTTCTCCGCCGACAAGGCTGCTGTAAAAGTTTTCGGTTATCTGATAGAACACCTGAAAATCGCTGTCTGTTCCGTCAGTCCATTTATATTGTATATCCTCCATATCATGTTCCTGCTTTTTCTTTATTTGCAGTAGATGTCGATGAGTCTCTGCGGCAGATATGCTTTGACAAATTCGCTTTCCGAGGCATATTTTTTCGCCTGTGAAAGATTTGACGGAAGCGTATCGAAAGATCTTGTCACTGACTCGTCTGCGCTGAACAGGTCAAAATCGGCGACAGGCGGAAGATACAGTTCATTTTTTATGCCGTACAGTCCTGCATAGATGAGCAGGGTATAGGCAAGATACGGGTTTGCGGTGGGGTCTGCGCAGCGAAGCTCTGCTCGTCTGTACTCTCCTTTTGCGGCAGGTATGCGCACGAGCTGCGAACGGTTTTCGCCTGACCATGAGATATACTTAGGCGCTTTGAACTTTCCGAGTCGCTCATACGAAGCATTGCAGGGATCAAGGAAAAGGGTTATATCCTTGATATGCTGCATGATACCTGCGATCACGGACGGCAGCAAGGTGTGGGTCTTGTCGCTTTTTATCGAGATGTTTATATGAAAAGCATTGCCCGGTTTATCCTTCAGCGGTTTGGGCGAAAAATCTGCGATCAGGCCGTTTGAATGTGCAACTGTCTTTACGACGGTCTTATAGGACATAACATCGTCTGCGGCAGTAAGCGGACCGGAATAGTGGAAATCTATCTTGTTCTGACCGGGTCCTTCTTCATGGTGGGAGCTTTGCGGGATTATTCCCATCTGTTCAAGGTGCAGGCAGATCTGTCTTCTGATATTTTCTCCCTTGTCCTCGGGAGCAATATCCATATAGCTTGCAGTATCATAGGGTATTGTGGTAGGGTTGTCATTTTCGTCGAGCTTGAACAGGTAAAACTCCAGCGCAGAACCGAACGAAAAATCTATCCCCTGCTTTTTTGCCTCCTCAGCAGCCTTGACCAGAAGGCTTCTGGTATCACATTCAAACGGCTGTCCGTTAGGCTTTTTTATCGAGCAGAACATTCTCACTACCCTGCCATGCTCGGGTCGCCACGGAAGCACCGAAAGCGTATCAGGATCGGGGAAAAGCATCAGATCGCTTCTTGCCTCGTTGCCAAAACCTCTGACAGCAGACGCATCAAAGCCAATTCCCTGCTCAAAGGCTCTCTCAAGCTCGCCGGGCATTATAGAAATGTTCTTCTGCTTTCCGTAAACATCGCAGAATGCAAGACGTATGAATTTGACATCTTCTTCTGCGGCATATTGTATTATCTCCTGAGGTGTATATTTCATAGTGTCCTCCTGTATATTAGATGTAAGAAACAGATGTAAGAGGTAAGATCTTCATCCTGCCTCTTGCTCCTTTTTTTATCTTGACTCTAATTTGCTACGTACATCTGACGGTACGGGTTGCGGCTGTCAGGCATAACGACGGTGAAAGGTGAATCCAGCAGCTCTTTGAGGTCCTTATCAAAGTAACTGCAGTAATGCCTGAGATAGTGGTCTATCTCATCAAGTTCTTCCTTGCTTGCCGGGTGCGTATGGACCTGACTTGGGAACCTGATGTCCTTGCAGTCGCTGCGCAGATACATTTTTCCGCCGTGCATTCCCGTTGACGGGAAATTGCCGACGATAGGCTTATCGTTATCAGCAAGACCAAGCACGATGATAGTTCCGCCTGCCTGATACTCTCCAAGGAAGCTTCCAGCCTTTCCGCCGATGATGAGTGCAGGCTGTTTTTCCTTATAGGCTTTCATATGGATACCTGCACGGTAGCCTGCGTTGCCCTGGACATAGATGTGTCCTCCGCGCATCGCATAGCCGACTGCATCGCCGACGTTTCCGTGGATCACTATCGTTCCGTCGTTCATAGTATCGCCGACTGCATCCTGAGCATTTCCCATGACTTCTATCTTTGCGCCGTTGAGATACGCTCCCAGCGCATTTCCCGGCACACCGCTCACTGTTACGGTCTTATCGGAGATGCCTGCGGCAAGGAAACGCTGACCGAGACAATGGGTGATATTGCAGTTGCCGCGGCTCTGACGCAGTGCTTCATTAAGGTCAACAAAGTCAAGACCTGTTGCATTGATATTCATTATACCACACCTCCGAGCATTTTTCTACGGGTTTCGGGCAAAAACATAGCCAGTGTTGCATTATTTTTCAATTTGTCTATATTTACTCCGCTCAAATCCGTCTTTTCACGTATAATTCTCGTATATATTCCGGCTCCTGTCACATCACCGATGATGATATATCCGGTAAGTTTATTGTCTTTGATATACAGTCTTTTTATGCCGCCGCAGCTTTTTTCCTCATATACCTCGCCTTCGCCCTGTGCAAAGTAGCTGCCTGCACTTGTACAATGCAGACCGAAGAAGCCGATGGAGTTCATTGGTATTGCATTTGTTATGCTGCTGTCGCCGCCTGCCATATTCACTCCTGCGCAGAAGCCCTGCATATAGGCATTTGGCAGGATAGCAAGCACTCTGTTTGCATCTATGGAGCTGTCATAGCCCTCGGTGCAGTCGCCTGCGGCATAGACATTTTCAAGTGTAGTCTGCATTTTGGTGTCGATGATGATTCCTCTGTTGACCTCTGCGCCTGCGTCCTTGGCGAGCTGAGTATTGGCTCTTACGCCGACGGCAAGCACAAGCACATCGAACTCCACAGTCTTGCCGCTTTTCATTACGGCTTTATCCGTTTCAAGCTTTGCAACGCTGTCAGAAAGCAGGAACTTCATACCTTTGCTTTCGAGATGCTTTTGCATCACAGCTGCGCACTCATTATCGAGGATACTTGAAAGAACTCTGTCGGCAAGGTCAACGACTGTTACGCTGCCTACTCTTTCAAGTATGCCCTCGGCACATTTGAGACCGATAAGACCAGCGCCGACGATCAGCACTCTGCTGTCTTTTTTCAGTGCCTTTTCAAGTGCAAGGCTATCGTCCATGGTCATGAATGTGAACTTCTCTTTTACGCTGTCAAGACCGTCCATCGGCGGAACGAAAGGTGATGAGCCTGCGGCGATGCAGAGCTTATCGAACTTTGTTTTCTTGCTGCCGAATGCAACTTCGCCTTTTTTGAGATCTATTTTTTCAGCTGATGCATAGACCAGCTCGGCTTTATTTTTTTCATAAAAATCCTCGCTGCGGTAGTTCATCTTTTCAAGAGTGGTCTTGCCTTCAAGATAGTATGAGATAAGAGGTCTCGAATATACAGGGTGCTTTTCGGCAGAGATAACGGTTATCTCGCTTTCCTTGTCAATGCTGCGGATACCTTCGATGCAGCCTGCGGCAGCAACGCCGTTTCCGATTATAACAAACTTGCTCATTTTTCTTCCTGCCTTTCCTCATAAACTATCGCATTGTTCGGGCAGCCTTTTACACAGGCAGGCTCGCCGCAGCTGTTTTCAAGGCAAAGCTCGCACTTCTGTGCAGCGCCTGTCGGTCCCGGTCTTACTGCGCCGTACGGGCAGACCAGAACGCAGGTCAGGCAGCCGACGCATTTTGTTTTGTCTATCTTTACGACGCCGTCAACGATGCTTATCGCTCCTGCGATACAGCTTTTCACGCAAAGCGGGTCTTTGCAGTGGCGGCAGGAGACAGCATAGGTGATGTCATCTGACTGCTCGATGTGGACACGGGGATAGATAGGCTTGTCCTTCAGCGCCTTGACCATATCGGTCATTCCCGAATTGGCAAAAGCACAGTTGTATTCGCAAAGGTGACAGCCCAGACACCATTTTTCATTTACATATACTCGTTTCATTTGTGCTATCCCCTTTCGTTATTCTCCGGCGTGCGAGATGCCGAGTATCTCAAGCTCTTTTGCGGTCAGACCAACGCCTCTGAGCATAAGTCTGTTTCCACGCAGACATTCGATGGAGTTGATGCCCATAGCTCCCATGAGTTCTTTTATCTCATGACGCCAAGCATTCATCAGATTGACAAGTCTGCGGCTTCCTATATCGGGGTTGAGCCTCTTGACAAGGTCAGGTCTCTGGGTCGCGATACCCCAGTTGCACTTGCCGCTGTGGCAGGTACGGCAGAGGTGGCAGCCAAGTGCGAGCAGCGCTGCGGTGGCAACATAGACTGCATCTGCGCCGAGAGCGACAGCCTTGACAACATCTGCTGCGGAGCGCACGCTTCCTCCGACAACGAGTGAAACATTATTTCTTATTCCTTCGTCACGAAGTCTCTGGTCAACGGCTGCAAGGGCAAGCTCTATCGGGATACCGACGTTGTCTCTTATCCTTGTCGGAGCTGCGCCTGTACCGCCTCTGAAGCCGTCGATAGCGATTATATCTGCTCCGCTTCTTGCGATACCGCTGGCGATAGCGGCGATATTATGAACGGCTGCGACCTTGATGATGACAGGCTTTTTATAGTCGGTCGCTTCTTTGAGCGAATAAACGAGCTGTCTGAGGTCTTCGATCGAATAGATGTCATGATGAGGTGCAGGCGAGATAGCGTCTGAGCCTTCGGGGATCATTCTGGTCCTTGAAATGTCTCCGACGATTTTCGCGCCCGGCAGGTGTCCGCCGATACCCGGCTTAGCGCCCTGTCCCATTTTTATTTCGACTGCGGCTGCGGCTTCAAGATAATTCTTATGAACTCCGAAACGTCCTGATGCGACCTGGACTATGGTGTTCTCGCCATAGCAGTAGAAGTCTTCATGCAGACCGCCTTCACCTGTGTTATAGCAGATACCAAGCTCTGTTGCTGCTCTTGCAAGAGATGCGTGGGCGTTATAGCTTATTGAGCCGTAGCTCATCGCTGAGAACATCACAGGCATGGAAAGCTCGATCTGCGGAGGCATCTGTGTGATAAGCTCACCGCTTGCACGGCGCAGCACCTTTTCGGGCTTTTTGCCGAGGAAGACTTTAGTTTCCATTGGTTCTCTCAGCGGGTCGATAGGCGGGTTAGTAACCTGTGAGGCATTGATAAGGATCTTGTCCCAATAGACAGGAAGCGGTGTAGGGTTACCCATTGACGACAGCAGCACGCCGCCGCTGTTTGCCTGCTTATAGACCTCTTTGATGGTCTGGTCGGACCAGTTTGCGTTCTCACGCAAGCGGCAGTCGCTCTTTACTATTTTAAGAGCGTGGGTCGGACAGAGCGAAACACATCTCTGACAATTCACACATTTAGTCTCGTCCGAAAGCATTACTCCGAGGTCTGTATCATAACGGTGTACCTCGTTTGCGCACTGCCTTTCGCACACACGGCAGGAAATACAGCGGTTCTGATTTCTTACCACTTCAAATTCAGGATATATATATTGATCTATCATCAGAATTTACCCTCCTTGACACGAACTATAACAGGCTCTCCGCCGCTTGGCGCATAGAAATTCTCTGCTTCCGGTTCCATTGCGATTATTGCGGCTTCTTCGCTTGCGATGAATACCTTATCGTCTTTTTCGGCGGTTATCATCGAACGAAGCTTGAGGCGGTCATTGAGAGCCATGAGTCCGCCGTCCCAGCCGAATACTATTGAGAACGGTCCTGTTATAAGCAGATTTGAAAAGACTGTACGCAGATAGGTAAGCTTTTCTTTTTCCTTTTCAGGTTTTGCATTTATCGTACTCCAAAACGGTGCTGCGATGACCGAAGCGACCTCTTCAAGAGTAAGCTTCTGTCTTCTGAGCAGGTAGTCTATTATATAAGTGATGACCTCGGTATCTGTCTGAAGGGTACATTTATATCCGAACATTTCAATATATCTTCTGTTGGCATCGTATGAGGATATTTCGCCATTATGAACTACCGAATAATCAAGCAGCGAGAACGGGTGAGCGCCGCCCCACCAGCCAGGAGTGTTGGTCGGGTAACGTCCGTGAGCTGTCCAGGAATATCCTTCATATTCTTCAAGTCTGTAAAACTCTCCGACATCTTCAGGGAAGCCTACTGCCTTGAAGCAGCCCATATTCTTTCCGCTGGAAAACACATATGCGCCTTTGAGCTGGGTATTGATCTTTACAACGGTTCTTGCAACGAACTCGTTCTCATCTATCTGCTCGGCTGCAAGCATTGATTTCAGAGGTGCGACAAAATATCTCCAGATGATAGGCTCATCGGTTATCTGGGGGATCTTCCTTGTAGGGATAAGCTCGCCCTTTACGATCTCAAACCTTTCCTTTAATAATGCTTCGCACTCTTTTCTGGTTGAACGGTGGTCAAAGAAAATGTGGAAGGCAAAAAAATCTCTCATCTCCGGGTAAATGCCATAGCCTGCAAAACCGCCGCCAAGTCCGTTTGAACGGTCATGCATCGGCTTCATTGCCTCTGAGATAAGATCGCCTCTGATACCCTTTCCCTCTTTTGATATAACGGCTGCTATCGCACAGCCTGACGGGATACGGATCTCTCCTTCTCTTTTCAACATTATCATCTCTCCCTTTTAGAATAATCAAGATCGCTTCACTTTTCAGAAGTAAGTGGTAAGAAAAATATAGTCTTAGGCTATGGTGTTTTTCTTACATCTTACCTCTTATCTCTTACAAGTAAAAAAATAAAAAAGGCGTCACTCAGCCCGCAAGCTGAATGAACGCCTTTGCCCATTTGCAAGTATTATAACTCAGAATTTCATTTTTGTCAAGTTTACATATATAAATTATTTGTAAACTGCAAGTTTTGTAATTGTAAAATGCAAAAATTCATCAAAAAAGGGGTTGACAAATCAAAAATGAGGGTGTATAATGCAAGACATAGAGGCAAAGGAGTCTTGAAGTAAACTGGTCAACTTCAAGTATTTGTCTCTATTTTTTTGTTACAGCTGCTTTTTGGCAGCATCGGTACACCTTATATATAATATCGGGCAACGGCGTCCTTACCGCAGAGCATCTTCTGCGCAAGGGCGCTTTTATTATGATCAAATTTTCGAGGGAGGAAATGAAAAATGAGCAATGTAACAGAAATTTTTGCAAGCAAGGTATTTGATGACAGAGTGATGAAATCCAGGCTTTCGTCCAAGGTCTACAAGTCATTGAAAGAGACCATCGACATCGGTGCAAAGCTGGACATCACAGTTGCAAACGCAGTAGCTGAGGCTATGAAGGAGTGGGCAGTTGAAAACGGTGCGACACACTACACACACTGGTTCCAGCCGCTGACCGGCATCACTGCTGAAAAGCACGACAGCTTCATCTCGCCTTCACCTGACGGCAGAGTTATCATGGACTTCTCCGGCAAGGAACTTATCAAGGGTGAGCCTGATGCATCGAGCTTTCCTTCCGGCGGACTCAGAGCTACATTTGAGGCAAGAGGATATACAGCATGGGATCCGACATCTTATGCATTTATTAAAGGAAAGACACTTTGCATTCCGACAGCTTTCTGCTCATACGGCGGAGAGGCACTGGACAAAAAGACTCCTCTGCTTCGTTCGATGCAGGCACTCAACAAGCAGGCACTGCGTATCCTGAGACTGTTCGGAAATGATACTGTACAGCACGTTACGACATCGGTAGGACCGGAACAGGAATACTTCCTCATTCCAAAGGAACTCTACGATAAAAGAAAAGACCTTATTTATACCGGCAGAACGCTTTTCGGAGCTAAGCCGCCCAAAGGGCAGGAGCTTGACGACCACTACTTCGGCGTTATCAAGCCGAGAGTCGAGGCTTACATGTCCGATCTGAACGAGGAACTCTGGAAGCTCGGAATCCTCGCTAAAACTCAGCACAACGAGGTCGCACCTGCTCAGCACGAGCTTGCTCCTATCTACGCAACAACTAATATTGCGACCGACCACAACCAGCTGACTATGGAGATCATGCAGAAGGTCGCTAAGAAACACGGACTTGTTTGCCTGCTGCACGAAAAGCCGTTCGCTAATGTCAACGGTTCGGGCAAGCACAACAACTGGTCTATCGCAACGGACACAGGCGTAAACCTGCTGACACCGGGCGAGACACCTTACGAGAACGCACAGTTCCTGCTGTTCCTGTGTGCAGTTATCAAGGCTGTTGACGATTATCAGGATCTGCTGAGAATTTCAGTTGCAACGGCAGGCAACGACCACAGACTCGGTGCTAACGAAGCTCCTCCGGCTGTTATCTCTATCTTCCTCGGTGAAGAGCTTGAAGGTATCCTCAAGGCAATTGAGACAGACACACCGTATGAGGGTGTTGAAAAGAAGGTCATGAAGCTGGGCGTAAGTGTTCTGCCAAGCTTCTCAAGAGATACAACGGACAGAAACAGAACTTCACCGTTCGCTTTCACAGGAAACAAGTTCGAGTTCAGAATGCTCGGTTCTTCAAACTCTATCGCATGCGCAAATATCATGCTCAACGCTGCTGTTGCAGAAAGCCTGAAGATCTACGCAGACAGACTTGAAAAGGCAGATAACTTTGAAGAAAAGCTTCACGAGATGATCAAGAAGACTATCACCGATCACAAGCGCATCATCTTCAACGGAAACGGCTATGACGATGCCTGGATCAAGGAGGCAACTGAGGTAAGAGGTCTGCTCAACTACCGCACGACTCCTGATGCTATCCCGCATCTTATGGACGAAAAGAACGTTAAGATGCTGACATCTCACAAGGTATTCTCTGAGGCAGAGCTTCGCAGCCGTACAGAGATCACTCTTGAAAACTACTGCAAAGCAGTTGTTATCGAGGCAAATACTATGGAGCTTATCGCTCGCAGAGAGATTCTTCCTGCGATCGAAGAATATGCAGCTTTCGTTGCTAAAACGGCTAACGCTAAAAAATCACTCGCTACCGACCTTACCTGCACATATGAGGCAGAAACGGTCAAGAAGCTCTCTCAGCTTGCAAGCGATGCTTACAATAGCCTCGATGAGCTTTCAAAGGCACTTGAAAAAGTTCAGGGTGCAAAGGACGTTATCGAGGAAGGCTATCTTATCAGAGATGAGCTGCTGGGCGTAATGGATAAGCTCAGAGCTTCCTGCGATGAGGCTGAAACTATCACAGCTGCTAAGTTCTGGCCATTCCCGACTTATGACGAGCTTCTGTTCGGTGTAAGATAAGTATTAAAAAGCCGTCTGTCTCCTGCTTTGTTTCAATAGCGTGAACAACAAATAACTTCCATCTTCGTACAGGAACGGACGGCTTTTATCTAATTATAGTAAAGTAAGGAAAGATAAATATAGAAAGGATATGATCCTATGACAGTCGAATTTTGGTTTTTGATAGGCGCTGCATTGGTCTTTTGGATGCAGGCAGGCTTTGCAATGGTAGAGACAGGCTTTACCCGTGCAAAGAACGCAGGAAACATCATTATGAAAAACCTGATGGATTTCTGCATCGGTACTGTTGTGTTCTCACTTTTAGGTTACACACTTATGATGGGCGAAGATACTCTCTTTGGTCTCATAGGTATACCAAACCTTGATATGTTCACTCACTTCAAGGAATTCATAACAAGCCCCGGCGACGGCAGCTTCACAGGCGCATCTACATTCGTATTCAACCTCGTGTTCTGCGCAACAACTGCTACGATCGTTTCGGGCGCAATGGCCGGAAGAACAAAGTTCTCAAGCTACTGCATCTACTCAGCTGTTATCTCACTTTTCATCTATCCCATCGAAGCGCATTGGATCTGGGGCGGCGGTTGGCTTTCACAGATCGGATTCCATGACTACGCAGGTTCTTGTGCTATCCACATGGTCGGCGGTATCGCCGCTCTGATCGGTGCGATGTTCCTTGGCGAAAGAATAGGAAAGTATGAGCGTGATAAGGACGGTAAGGTAATCAAGGTAAACGCTATCCCAGGTCACTCGATCACACTCGGCGCACTCGGAGTATTTATCCTCTGGCTCGGCTGGTACGGCTTTAACGGTGCGGCTGCAACAAGTGTTTCGGAGCTTTCATCTATCTTCATCACAACTACTATCGCTCCTTCAGTTGCAACTGTTACAACAATGATCTATACATGGAAAAAGAACGGCAAGCCCGACGTTTCTATGTGTCTCAACGCATCACTTGCAGGTCTGGTAGCTGTTACAGCAGGAACAGACGCATTCGATGCTATCGGTGCAGCTGCCGTAGGTCTGGTTTCAGGATTCCTGGTTGTATGGGTAGTTGAACTCCTCGACCTCAAGCTCCACATCGACGACCCTGTTGGTGCTGTTGGCGTACATATGGCAAACGGTATCTGGGGTACTATTGCAGTTGGTCTGTTTGCTAACCCGGACGCTCCTGCAGGTCTGGACGGTCTTTGCTACACAGGCAAGTTCAAGCAGCTCGGTCTGCAACTCGCAGGATTCGGTTCTGTTGCGGTTTACGCAGCTATAATGATGATAATCACATTTGCTATCATAAAGAAAACAAACGGACTTCGTACTACTGCAGAGGAAGAGATACTCGGACTTGACGTAACAGAGCATGGTCTTCCAAGCGCATATCCTGACTTTATGCCAGCTGTTCACAAGTATACAACTTATGACGATCAGGACGTTGTTGCTGTTGCAGGCGATACTCCTGAGGCTGAAGCTATACCTGTCAAGAAGGTTCCGAGCTTTGATGACGGCACTTCTCCTAAGATCACCAAGGTCGAGATTGTATGCAAGGAGTCCAAGCTTGACCGTCTGAAGAAGGCTATGAGCCAGATAGGCATCACAGGCATGACGGTATCACACGTTATGGGTTACGGCATACAAAAGGGTAAACCTGAATACTACCGTGGTGTTGCTGTTGAAACAAACCTTATGCCAAAGGTACAGGTGGATATCGTAGTTGTAAAGGTGCCTGTAAGAAGCGTTATAGAAACTGCCAAGAAGGCACTCTATACGGGTCATATCGGCGACGGAAAGATCTTCGTTTACGATGTTGAGAACGTTGTTAAGGTAAGAACAGGCGAAGAAGGCTTTGAAGCTTTGCAGGACACTGATGAATAATTGAAAAACTATACGGACAGGGAGCGGCGCAGAGCTGCTTCCTGCGCTGTGTTTAAATTCGAAGGGATGGATAGATATGTGTTGTATAATGGGCTACTGCTCCGCTATTGCGGATATGGAGCTGATAAAAGAGTGTTTCGGAAGGACAAAATCAAGAGGTCCTGATGATACACGTTATGTTACGCTGCCTGACGGCGTTCTGGGATTCCACAGGCTCTCTATCATGGGTCTGACCGATTCGGGAATGCAGCCGTTCAAGCTTGATGACAGCTATGTTGTATGCAACGGCGAGCTGTACGGTTTTGAAAAGGAAAAAGAAAAGCTTATCAAAAAGGGATTCACTTTTGAAAGCGATTCGGACTGCGAGATACTCCTGCCGATGTACAGAGAATACGGAACGAGAATGTTCTCGATGCTCGATGCGGAATTTGCCTGCATCATCTACGACGGCGAGACTCATGAGTTCATCGCTGCACGTGACCCTATCGGCATAAGACCGCTTTACTACGGATATGACGAGAACGGTGTTATGGCTTTTGCAAGCGAGCCGCAGAACCTTATCGGCATCGCACTTGACATCAAGCCGTTCCCCCCAGGGTACTACTGCGTGAACGGTGAGTTCACCAAATACTGCGACATTGCTGCGGTGGACAAATATCTCACTGACGACCACGAAACGATATACAAAAACATTCACGACAAGCTTGTTGCAGGCGTTGAAAAGCGTCTTGTGGCAGATGCAAAGGTCGGATTCCTGCTCTCAGGCGGTCTTGATTCGTCACTTGTCTGCGCGATCGCACAGAAGAAGTCCGACAAGCCTATCAAAACGTTCGCTATCGGAATGAGCGAGGACGCTATCGACCTGAAATATGCAAAGCAGGTTGCTGACTATATCGGCAGCGACCACACAGAAGTCATTATCACAAAGGACGATGTTATCGCTGCTCTCGAACCTACTGTCAAGCTGCTCGGAACTTTTGACATCACTACGATCCGTGCAAGCATCGGTATGTATCTTGTATGCAAGGCTATCCACGAGAAGACCGACATCAGAGTTATCCTTACGGGTGAGATCTCAGATGAGCTGTTCGGATACAAGTACACTGACTTTGCACCGAATGCAAGAGAGTTCCAGCTGGAAGCACAGAAAAGAGTTCATGAGCTGCATATGTACGATGTACTGCGTGCAGACAGATGTATCAGCGTAAACTCGCTTGAAGCAAGAGTTCCGTTCGGTGATCTTGATTTTGTAAAGTATGTTATGGCTATCGACCCTGCAAAGAAGCTCAACACCTACGGCAAGGGCAAATACCTGCTGAGAAAGGCATTTGAGCAGGGCGACTATCTGCCTCACGACATACTCTACCGAGAGAAGGCTGCTTTCTCAGATGCAGTTGGTCACTCGCTGGTAAACTATCTGAAAGATTACGCTGAGAAGTATTACACAGATGAGGATTTCTACCGTCTGAGTGAAAAATACGAGCATGCAAAGCCGTTCACGAAGGAGTCACTGCTCTACCGTGAGATCTTTGAGCGCTATTATCCGGGTCAGAGCAAGATGATCGTGGATTTCTGGATGCCGAACAAGAGCTGGAAAGGCTGCGACGTCAACGATCCGTCGGCAAGAGTGCTTTCAAACTACGGCGCAAGTGCTGTCTGATAACTATACCTTTTCCCCTGAAAGATCGAAGCCACTCGTTAAAAACAACGGGTGGCTTCGATATGTTTATTATCTTTTTTGAGCGATCAGAATGTCTTCTGAATGTCTTTCATATTGCCAAGGAGCAGGATAGCATCATCGGTAGTGAGTATCATATCCGGTGTCGGCAGGATGAGCTGGTCGTCGGCACGCACCGCGATGATATTCAGATTATGCTTTTTACGGATATCAAGTTCTGCGATAGACTTGTTGCTCCAGTTTTTAGGCACGCTTATCTCATAGATATTGATATTATGGTCGATCTGGAACACGTCAAGTATATCATCAAAGGCTTCCTTTGTTGCTATACGAACAGCGGTCTGTTTTTCTGGATATACTGTTTCATCGGCGCCGTTGCGAAGCAGGAACTTCTCCTGGACATCGTTCTGCGCACGGGCGATCACCTTATGAGCGCCAAGCTCTTTCAGGAGCGCTGTCGTTTCGAGCGAATCCTGGAAGCTGGAGCTTATGGTGACGATGCACACATCAAAATCGGGAATTCCCAGTGAACTCATAAAATCGGCGTTGGTGCTGTTTCCTATCTGGGCATTGGTGACATAGGGCAGGATAGAATTGATTCGACCTTCATCACTGTCAACAGCCATTATCTCACAGCGAAGATTCGACATCCTCTTTGCGATATGTGTACCGAACTGACCTGCTCCGATTATCAATACTGATTTCATAGCTATATCTCCTTTATATATGTTCTGTTATCCGACAGTTATCTTTTCCTGCGGCATTACCGAAACTTCCTTGGTCGATGAGAATGCTGCATAAATGAGCGTCAGCGCTCCGACTCGTCCTGCAAACATAAGTATCATAAGAATGATATGTGATGAAAGCGACAACGATGTTGTTATGCCAAGAGTCAGGCCTGCTGTTCCCAGAGCTGAGCCTGCTTCAAACATGCTGCTTATAAGCGGCTGGGAATCTATGATGCTGATAGCGGCAGCTGCTGACAAGAACAGCGTCAGGTACATAAACAGTATCGCACCTGCGGTACGGACAATATCCATAGGGATACGGCGCTTGAAGCAGCCGACATCATTCTTGCGCCTGAACACGCTCAGGGCGGCAAGGAACAATACAGCGACTGTTGACGTCTTCATTCCTCCTGCTGTTGAACCCGGACAGCCGCCGAACAGCATCAGCATTGTCATGATCATCGCACTTGATTCACGCATCACAGACAGGTCAGCGGTATTAAAGCCTGCTGTTCGTGTTGTGACTGACTGGAAGAACGAATGAAGCAGACGGTCTTTCATCGGTTCGCCCGAATACTCCGCAAAGAAGAAATAGACAGTAGGAACAACTATCAGGATAGCTGTTGTTACAAGAACTATCTTTGTCTGAAGGCGGTATTTTTTAAAATGATGACGGTGCTGAACGATGTCGTCCCAGGTAAGAAATCCTATGCCTCCGATGATGATGAGCAGCATGATTATCACATTGACATATATATTGCTGCCGTAGCTTGTCAGCGAGGAAAACTTTTCACGCACGCCCATAAGGTCAAAGCCTGCATTACAAAAGGCTGATACCGAGTGGAATATCGAATACCAGATGCCTTTCAACGCGCCGAAATCACGGCAGAAGACGGGATAAAGCAGCGCTGCGCCTGTAAGCTCGATCAGAGCCATTCCCTTCAGAATGAACTTTGTGAGTTTAAGTATTCCGCCTACCTGCGGTGCTGAGATAGAATCCTGCATCATGCCTCTGAAGCCCAGACCTATTTTCTTGCCTGCAAGCCTTGTTATCATAAGCCCGATGGTGATGACTCCCATACCGCCTATCTGTATCATTACAAGAATGACTGCCTGACCAAAGAGCGACCAGTGGGTAGCTGTATCCCTTACCACAAGACCTGTAACACAGGAAGATGATATGGCGGTGAAAAGAGTATCCTTG
The DNA here is from genome assembly GCA_947307175.1 of uncultured Clostridia bacterium. GTDB lineage: Bacteria > Bacillota > Clostridia > Oscillospirales > Ruminococcaceae > Hominimerdicola. The sequence goes on along the minus strand of CAMZIK010000001.1, from coordinate 56,195 downwards.
AAGGGCGTTACGGTACGGCTCTGCGAGGCGATGGGGAGCATAAGCAGAAGCGCTCCTGTCAGCACAAGGATAAAAAAGCCGATACTTATCACTCTGAACGAGTTATGGTTATTGCTTGCTATCTTGTTTTTTTCCTTTTTCATTTTACATCTCCGAATGATTAAATGCCCGGCTTTGTAAACATATTACATAATTGTGCCGGGCAAATGATATTTATAAAATACCACATTTTATTAAAAAAATCAAGCCTTTCGCTGCATTTTATCAATCACGGCTTACAAAGCACCCAAAGACAGTTATTTCAGGCAAAAGAAAAGGCAATACAAACAAAAACCACCGCTTACCTTTTTCGGCAGGCGGTGGCTGTAACAGCTTATACAAAGCTATTGGTTATTTAATGTCCTTCTTGTTGTACAGCCTTGTCGTGAAATACAGCAGAACGACTACCGTGATGATGCCGACTATCAGCGCCCTTATCATGCAGCCTTCGTCATTGAGGTTTGTGCGGTAGAGGCTGTCGGGCATATATTCGGTAAGATCAAAGTCCTTGTCGAACTTGAACAGCTTGTTGATACCTGCGGAGATGCCCGAGTAAGCAAGTCCAGTAAAGCCTGCGCCGCAAAGAATAGCAGCGATAGTGCCCGCAACATTTGAGCCTACGCCCGTTGTCAGCAGCAGCACCAATGCACAAAGCCCGGTGAGCAGAATCCATTTTATCGCAAACTCGCCAAGCACCGACCCCATGCCGAATATCTTTTCCTCGGCTCTGGTAAGAGTCTCCTCATCAAAATCTCCTGCAACACTCATATCGAACACTATATGTCTGCCGACCAGCAGCTGACCGGCAGTATTGCCAATAACCGTAACTACATAGAACAGCAGAGTTGTGAACTGGATAACCACGAATTTAGAAATAATGGTATGTCCTCTGCTCGGGAGCTGTCCTGCGATATTTTTGATGTATCCGTGCTGTATGTCCGCATAGCAGAACCACACGATGCAAAGCAGGAATATTGCGGTGCATATCGTACCCAGCTGATCTGCGAGGATATTGCCAAAGTGGAAGGTGTTGTCCCATTCACCCAGCTGTGCAAGAGCCTTTTCGGGATCTTCGTTCTGCTCTGCAAGTTTTTTGCCGAGGTTGAACATGATCTTTCCGAGAGGTCCTTCGATCAGATTGAGCAGGAACACGATAATGAGGCAGACCTTGAACGACATTGATTTAACGAGCCTGTAAAGATCCATTTTGATAACATTACCCATTATGCTCACCTCCCGTAAGACTGAGATAGTAGTCCTCAAGGGATACGCTGTTTATATACAGCTCTTTGAGCGGAATGTCAGCCTTTACGATAGCCGCAGCCATCTTGTCGCTGTCCTCGAGCCTTTCGCCTACACGCAGCACACCGTCCTCATCTATGCGTGTCTGCGTGATGCCGATGCCCGAGAGCGCTTTTATTGCGCCGTCGTTATCAGGCGTTTTTATTGCTACGAACTGACCGCAGCGTGCCATAAGCTCGTCATTGGTGAACTGCTCTATCAGTTTTCCCTCATGGATTATCCCGTAAGAGTCCGCCAGCTTTGCAAGCTCTTCAAGGATATGGCTGGAGATCATTATCGTGATGCCTTTTTCGTCACGAAGCTGTGCAAGGGTGTGTCTTACCTCAACGATACCCTGCGGGTCGAGACCGTTTATTGGCTCGTCAAGGATTATCATCGACGGCTCACCGACAAGCGCAAGTGCTATGCCCAGCCTCTGGCGCATACCCAGCGAAAACTCGCCCGCACCCTTTTTGTCGGATACGTTTTCAAGTCCGACGATCCTGAGCAGCTCATCAAGGTAGTTGTCTTTTTTATAGTCAACGCCCATAGCCATGCACTTGATCTTCAGGTTCTCCCTTGCAGAGCGCTTGGGATAAAGACCCGGGTGCTCAATGAGCACACCGACCTTGTTCATCATTTTTTTCATTTCAGCGCCCGTCTTGCCAAAGAGCGAATATGTACCGCTGGTTGGATTGGACAAACCGCTTATCATTCGCATTATTGTTGTTTTTCCTGCGCCGTTTCGCCCGATAAGACCGTATATCTCGCCTTCACGGATATTGATGTTTATATCCTTTGCGGCATCTTTTCTTCCGTAGGTCTTGGTCAGGTTCTGCGTCTGCATGATATATGACATCGCATTTACCTCCATGATCTTTGTTGTAATTATTCATTTCCGCCCTTATTGTTCGGATCCTTCTTCTTAACGAGACAGTGGATAGATGTTATCATCAGTACGAACAATATGAATATTGGGAAAAGATAACCTGCGAATGCAGCTGCTGCCTCATCCTTGTTTGTGAGCGTTTCTGCGATCTTGGAAGCATCTCCGCTGAAATTAGCAGATGAGAGAGCTGCCTCAACAGCCTCTTTGCTCGTGCCGTTAACCACCAGTCCGGAAAGACCGCTGCACTCACGCAGTGCGCCGACATAGGTAACTCCGCCTATCATCATGACAAGCGACAACAGCAGGGAAAGGAGCTTGAAGATATACGACACTATTGTTGTCTTATATCTTGAGATAACAGCGAGCACCAGACAGACTGCAAGCATAGCCATAGTCACATAGTAAAGAGTTGTCTTGCTTGAAAAATCGCTGATGACTTTCAGCAGTCTTTCGCCGATATTGTCCTTGTCAAGGCCTTCTGTCTCGATATTTGCAAGGCCTGAGAACAGAACGAACAGACTTATGTTGCTCATTATCCACGTAACTATCAGACAGATACGCAGTGCAAGGTTGATATTTTTGTTTTCCTTGTTCATAAAAAAACCTCCATATAATAGAATCATATCTCAGTTCTTCTTTCTACACCAATAGTATCATAACACAAATTTAAAAAAAAGTACATAGTTGCATTGATTTTTCTCAATCGTATAAAGAAAATATTTTGTAAATTAGTCAAAATTATTTCACTTTTAAGCAAGGCACTTGACTTTTTGTGGGCTTTGGATATATACTCAAAATAGTGTTTTGGGTTTTATACATTATTATAACAGGAGGACAAAATGACTCTACAACAGCTTAAATATCTTATTGAAGTCGCAGAGACAGGTTCTATCACTATGGCGGCGCAGAGGCTTTTCATCAGTCAGCCAAGCCTTTCAAAATCTATTGCTGAGCTTGAAAAGGAAATGGGGATAACTATTTTCAACCGCAGCAACAGAGGCGTTTATCTTTCGCAGGAAGGAACAAAGTTCTTGTCATATGCACGGCAGATAGTGGAACAGGCAAGCCTGCTTGAAAGCGAGTACAAGCTCTCGCCTCCTCCGAGCAGAGCGTTTGCGGTTTCGGCGCAGCATTATGCTTTTGTGGTCAACGCATTCGTGGAGCTGGTAAGGGAATACGGCAAGAGCAAGTATGAGTTTACGCTGAGGGAACTTAAAACTGCGGAGATAATAGAAGATGTGCGCACACACCGCAGCGACATAGGTATACTTTATCTGTGCGATTTCAACAGAGATGTGATACTGCATATCCTGCAGAGCGAGGAATTGCAGTTCGTCAAGCTGTTCACGGCAAGACCACACGTTTTTGTGAGCAAGCAGAACCCGCTGGTCAGCAAAAAATGCGTTACGCTGGATGAGCTGAAAGAGTATCCGAGACTGACCTACGATCAGGGCGTGAAAAACTCATTCTATTTTGCGGAGGAACTGCACATTACCGCAGAAAGCCCAAAAAACCTTATCGTATCAGACAGGGCGACCCTGTTCAATCTGCTCATAGGTCTTGACGGATACACTATCTCATCGGGAATACTGAGCGCTGACCTCAACGGAGAAAACATCGTTGCGATACCGCTTGAGAGCGATGAGAAAATGGACATCGGCTACATCACGACGACAGACAGACCAATGAACTCGATAACTAAGAGGTATCTTGAACACCTTAATGCCTATATAGATAATTGTACTCTCTGATATAGCTTTTAGTTATGGCATGATATGAATTATTAGTATTAACACATTTCTGAGATATGTGTTATAATTATCAACATACTAATCATATCGGAGGAATAGGAAATGAATACATCAATTATCGGTTACCCAAGAATAGGCGGGCTGAGAGAACTGAAATTTGCAAGCGAGAAATATTTCAGAGGCGAGATCACCGCTGACGAGCTTGAAAAGACAGCAAAGGAGATAAGGAAATACAATCTCGGTCTGCAGAAAGAAAGCGGACTTGACTATATCCCGTCAAACGATTTCTCGTTCTATGACGGTGTGCTGGACACGGCTTTCCTTCTGAACGCTGTGCCTGAAAGATACCGTGCGCTCGGTCTTTCAACGCTTGACACCTACTTCGCTGCGGCAAGAGGCTATCAGAGCGAAAGCGGCGACGTCAAGGCACTGGCAATGAAAAAATGGTACAACACGAACTATCACTACATCGTGCCTGAAATAAGCGATGACACTGAGATCAGGCTTGTGGGCAAAAAGCCTTTTGAGCTGTTCGACGAGGCAAAGGCAGAGGGCGTAGTGACAAAGCCTGTTGTTATCGGCGCTTACACGTTCCTGAAGCTTGCAAGATACACGGGCAAAATGACTGCAAAGGACTTTGCAAAGGACACAGCCGAGGCTTACAAGCAGCTGCTTGCAAAACTCGGAACGCTCGGCGCACAGTGGGTGCAGATAGACGAGCCTTCGCTGGTAATGGATATGACCGCTGAGGACATCACGCTTTTCGTTTCGCTGTACAAGGACATTCTTGGCGGCAAGGGAAATGTAAAGGTGCTTTTGCAGACATATTTCGGCGATGTGCGTGACTGCTATGATGAACTTATCAAGCTGGACTTTGACGGCATCGGACTTGATCTCGTTGAAGGCAAAAAGAGCCTTGAACTCGTGGAGAAAAACGGTTTCCCGACGGACAAGGTGCTGTTTGCGGGCGTTGTCAACGGAAAGAACATCTGGAGAAACGACTACGCAAAGACAGTCGATATTATAAACAAGCTCAGCAAGTCTGCAGATGAGATAGTTATCGGCACGAGCTGCTCGCTGCTGCACGTTCCGTGTACTCTTGCAAACGAGGAAAAGCTGAGCGAAGACATCAAGAAGCATTTTGCATACGCACAGGAAAAGCTGGGAGAGCTTGCAGAGCTTAAAAAGATACTTGCATCGGGTGAGCCTGAAAATACGGCAGAATTTGCTGCAAACAAGGCGCTTCACAGCGAACAGAGATCGGGACACAATGCCGCTGTACAGGAAAAGGTGGCGAAGCTGACAGACAAGGACTTTGTAAGGCTGCCTGCATTTGAGGAGCGTGAAAAAATACAGCGTGAGCGCTTTAAGCTGCCGCTTTTCCCGACGACGACTATCGGTTCGTTCCCACAGACCGCAGATGTTAAGGCGGCAAGAAGCTCTTTCAGAAAGGGCGAGCTTTCGGCAGAGGACTATGAGAAGTTCGTTGAGCGCAAGATAGCAGAGTGTGTGGCTTTGCAGGAGAACATCGGACTTGATGTTCTGGTTCACGGTGAATACGAGAGAAACGACATGGTAGAATACTTCGGTGAGTGCCTTGACGGATTTGTTTTCACGCAGAAAGCATGGGTACAGTCTTACGGTACACGCTGCGTAAAACCGCCTGTTGTATGGGGCGACATCTCAAGGTCAAAGGCTATCACTGTAAGGTGGTCAAAGTATGCTCAGCGCCTGACAGATAAACCGATGAAGGGTATGCTGACAGGTCCTGTGACGATACTCAACTGGTCGTTCCCGAGAGAAGACATTTCCCTCAAAGAAAGCGCTTTGCAGATAGCTTTCGCTATCCGTGAGGAAGTGCTTGACCTTGAAGCAAACGGCATAAAGATCATTCAGGTGGACGAGGCGGCTCTGCGTGAGAAGCTTCCGCTGAGAAAGAGCGATTGGAGAGAGGATTATCTTGTATGGGCAATACCTGCGTTCAGGTTCGTTCACAGCGGCGTAAAGCCCGAAACACAGATACACACGCATATGTGTTACAGCGAGTTTGCGGACATTATCAAGGATATTGACGACATGGACGCTGACGTTATCACATTTGAGGCATCACGCTCTGACCTGACTATCCTTGATGTTCTGAAGGCAAACAATTTCAGGACACAGGCAGGACCGGGAGTTTACGACATACACTCCCCTCGTATCCCATCAAAAGAGGAGATAAAGGAAGCTATCGGCAAGATGCTTGGCAGGATAGAAAAGACAAAGCTGTGGGTAAACCCCGACTGCGGACTTAAAACAAGAGGCGTTGAGGAAACTGTGCCGAGCCTGAGAAATCTTGTGGCGGCAGCGAAAGAGGCAAGAGATGAGAACAGCTGATAAATTCAAGGAAAAGACGGTGTTCTCGCTTGAGGTGTTTCCGCCAAAGCCTGATGCTGACGAGAGCGTTATATACAACACTCTTGAACAGCTCTCGGACATTAAGCCCGATTTCATCAGCGTAACTTACGGTGCGGGCGGCGGAAAGAACGGATGCAGGACGATAAAGATAGCATCAAAGATAGAAAACGAATACGGCATTGACAGCGTAGCTCACCTACCCTGCATAGGTCTGACAAAGGAGCAGGCTGGAGAGATACTCGACAACATAAAGCTCAGCGGCATTGAGAATGTTCTCGCCCTCAGGGGAGACATTCCCGAGGAAAGCTGCGTGTGCGGTGATTTCCGCCACGCAGACGAGCTTGTTTCGTTCATCAAGGGAAACTACGACCTTAATGTTATCGCTGCGTGCTACCCCGAAACTCACCCTGAGAGCAAAGATGTGGTTGACGACATCAAGCGGCTCAGACACAAAGTTGACTGCGGTGTTGACCACCTGATAACTCAGCTGTTTCTTGACAACAGATTCTTCTATGATTTCTATGAAAAGACTCAGCTTGCAGGGATAGATGTTCCTATCGAAGCGGGTATTATGCCTGTGACGAACAAGAGGCAGATAGAGCGCATGGTCAAGCTGTGCGGTGTTCAGCTGCCTGACAAGTTCGTGAAGATACTTGACAGATACGGTGATGACGAGGAGGCTCTGCGTGACGCAGGCATCGCTTATGCTGTCGATCAGATCACAGACCTTATCGCACAGGGCGTGGCAGGGATACATCTTTACACGATGAACAATTCTTTCATAGCCCACAGGATCCACGACGCTGTGCAAAACCTGATAAAATGAAAAAAGCTGCATTTCTCCAAGACGGAGAGTGCAGCTTTTAGTTTTGATATTTGCAGCTTATTTTTGCTTTGCTTTTGTTTCCTTCACCAGATCTTCAAGCGTTATACTGTCAACGACACCGTTTATCGCATCATAGAGCTTTTCCCAGACGGAAAGGGTAACACACTGATCGGCTCTGGGGCAGGTATTGGTTTCGTTTTCAAGGCAGGAAACGGGAGCAAGGCTTCCTTCGGTTAGACGCAGTATCATACCTACGGTATAGTCCTTTGGCTCTTTTGCCAGCATATAACCTCCGCCTGTGCCCCTGACGCTGCGGACATAGCCTGCATGACCGAGCACGGAGATTATCTGTTCAAGATATTTGACGCTTATCTGCTGTCTTTCAGCTATATCTTTAAGTGCGATATATTTATCCTTTTCGCACAGTGCAAGATCGAGCATAAGGCGCAGGGCATAACGCCCTTTGGTAGATATCTTCAAGCAAATCAGTCCTTCCCTTGTTTTTCTAAGTATAACCTTTTCTATCTGTTTTGTCAAGTTAAAAGCGGAACATCGGTGTTGACCGACATTCCGCTTTTTTCTATGGCTTATTCTGTGAAAAGTGCTGTTGAATAATATCTGTCTCCGCTGTCAGGCAGCAGTGCTACGATAGTCTTGCCCTTGTTCTCAGGACGCTGTGCAAGCACGATAGCTGCGTGCAGAGCTGCACCTGAGGAGATACCTACTGAGATGCCCTCTTTCTTTGCAAGCAGCTTTGCTTTTGCAAAAGCATCATCATTTGCAACAGGAAGCACTTCATCGTAGATATTGGTATCAAGTACATCAGGAACAAAGCCTGCGCCGATACCCTGGATCTTATGCGAGCCAGCTGTACCCTTTGAAAGAACTGGTGAGCTTTCAGGCTCAACGGCTACGACCTTGACATTTGGATTCTTCTCCTTGAGGAATGCGCCCACGCCGCTTACTGTTCCGCCTGTGCCGACACCTGCGATGAAGATGTCTACATTTCCGTCGGTGTCGTTCCAGATCTCAGGACCTGTGGTAGCCTTGTGTATCTCAGGGTTTGCAGGATTTATAAACTGTCCTGGGATAAAGCTGTTCTCTATCTCCTTGGAAAGCTCCTCAGCCTTTGCGATAGCTCCCTTCATTCCCTTTGAGCCGTCGGTGAGGACGATCTCTGCGCCATAGGAACGAAGGATATTTCTGCGCTCAACGCTCATGGTCTCAGGCATTGTGATGATTATGCGGTAGCCCTTTGCTGCTGCGATAGAAGCAAGACCGATACCTGTGTTGCCTGATGTAGGCTCAATGATAACAGAGCCTTCTTTGAGCAGACCGTTCTGCTCTGCCTTTTCTATCATAGCCTTTGCTATCCTGTCCTTTACGCTTCCTGCGGGATTGAAATATTCAAGCTTTGCCAGGACTGTTGCTTCCAGCGAAAGCTCCTTTTCAACGTTTACGATCTCAACGAGAGGAGTATTTCCGATGAGTCCGAGTGTTCCCTTATAGATGTTAGCCATAGTTATCTCTCCTTTTTTATTTGATAGCTGCAAAACCGTTTTCAAGGTCTGCAATAATATCGTCGATATGCTCTGTGCCTATTGAAAGTCTGATTGTGTTCTGGTTGATGCCGGTATCGGTCAGCTCCTCATCGGAAAGCTGTGAATGTGTTGTTGATGCAGGGTGGATAACGAGCGACTTAACGTCTGCTACGTTTGCGAGAAGCGAGAAGATCTTGAGTGCATCGATGAACTTCCATGCTTCTTCTTTGCCGCCCTTGATGTCAAAGGTGAAGATCGAGCCGCCGCCGTTCTTGAAGTATTTTTCATAGAGGTCGTGCTGTGGGTGGTCAGGCAGCGACGGGTGGTTCACCTTTTCTACCAATGGGTGTTTTGAGAGGTATTCAACAACTTTCTTTGTATTTTCTGCGTGTCTTTCAAGTCTGAGTGACAGTGTCTCGATGCCCTGAAGCAGCAGGAACGCATTGAACGGAGAGATCGCTGCGCCTGTGTCTCGCAGAAGGATAGCTCTGATGTAGGTCACATAAGCTGCTGCACCTGCTGCGGCGGTAAATGAAACGCCGTGATAGCTTGGGTTTGGTGCTGCGATGTTCGGGAACTTCTCAGGTGTCCAGTTGAACTTGCCAGAATCAATGATAACGCCGCCGAGAGTTGTTCCGTGTCCGCCGAGGAACTTGGTCGCAGAATGAACAACGATGTCAGCGCCAAGCTCGATAGGCTTGATAAGGTAAGGTGTACCGAATGTGTTGTCGATAACAAGCGGGATACCATTTGAATGTGCTATCTCAGCCAGTGCCTCGATGTCAGGAATGTCGCTGCCTGGGTTGCCGAGTGTTTCGATGAAGATTGCCTTTGTGTTCGGCTTGACAGCTGCCTTTACTTCGTCAAGGTTATGTATATCAACAAATGTTGTTTCGATGCCGTAGAGAGGAAGTGTATGTGCGAGCAGGTTGAAGCTGCCGCCGTAGATAGTTTTCTGTGCAACGATATGCTCGCCCTTGCCTGCGAGAGCCTCGATAGCATAGCTGATAGCTGCTGCGCCTGATGCTACTGCAAGAGCTGCAACGCCGCCTTCAAGGGCTGCTACTCTCTTTTCGAGAACGTCCTGTGTGGAGTTGGTAAGTCTGCCGTAGATGTTTCCTGCGTCTGCAAGACCAAAGCGTGCTGCTGCATGCTCGGAATTGTGGAAGACATAAGATGTTGTCTGGTAGATAGGTACTGCTCTTGAATCTGTTGCAGGGTCTGCCTGCTCCTGTCCTACGTGAAGCTGTAAGGTTTCAAATTTATAGTTGCTCATAGTATTTACTCCTTTTCAAATCAAATGTTTATTGTTGTGGTGGTTTCTTATTATCAAGCTTCAACAGACAAACATTCGTCCGAATCGGTAGTTACTGCGGTCAAGCTCTGTAAAACGTATTGTCATATCAGCACTTCCTTTTTATAATATGGTATTGTGTTTTCTTTTATTCCGCCGAAGTTTCATACAGCTTTTTGATTTGAAGCTTACTGTTCTGCGGCAGCTCCTATTTCCTATCGGTTTAATATGATTATACAGCATAATTCCTATAAAGTCAATAGGAAATATTCCACAAAGAAAAAACACTATTGTCCTACCACTATTGTAGGATTTGATAAAAAGCATAAACAAACTATTAAATCCTGCTATTCATATTGACATAGTAGGATTTGTGTGATACAATTTATCTATTCCATAGTAAAGTTATAGGAAATATCCCTGCCGTCAGTATACACGGGCGCTGTACACTATATTAATAGTCAAGGATACAAAGCGTTCTCAGCGGCAAGGGTCATGATATTATGAATGGAAAGATCAAAGGAGCGTTCAGGATAAAACATGAAACGATAAGAACGGTATCCGCTGTTAAGAAGGTGATGAGATGTGTGAACTGCTGGGCTTTTCAAGCAAAGAGCCGACGGATATAAAACCGCTTGTGCGTGAGTTCTTTTCCCACGGGAAAGACAACCCTCACGGCTGGGGACTTATGGACGGCGACAAGATATACAAAAGCTGCGAGAGAGCAGACCTCAGCGACAGGCTTTCGGGACTGATCGAAAAGCTGGAGCCGCAGAAGGACTTTCTGGGGCACATACGATTTGCCACGGTAGGCACGATCAAAGACGAGAACTGCCACCCCTTCCGTTCACAAGACATCACGGGTCGGACTTGGACGCTGATACATAACGGCACGATCTACTCGGCAAGCAGGCTGATACCTTTTATGAGTCAGCAGTCAGGCGGCACGGACTCAGAAAGGCTGTTTCTGTATCTGATGCAGCTGCTGGACGAGGCGCAGGAGCAGGGCGGTCTTGACGAACAAAAGCGATGCGAGCTTATCGACAGGCTCGTCAGGGAGCTATCGCCGAGAAACAAGCTCAATCTTATGATCTTTGACGGTGAACTTCTATACGTTCACAAGAACATGAAGCAGACGATGAAATACCGCAGGTACGGTTCGGGATATGTTTTTGCGACAACGGCGCTTGACGATACCCATTGGGAAGATGTTCCGACAGCTCAGCTGCTGGTCTTCAAGGCAGGAGAAAGGGTATTTGAAGGTCAGAGGCATGATGCGGTGTTCATTCCGACGCTGCAATATATCAATACATATGATGCTATGCATATTTAGGAGGATAAAAAATGTCAGTATTACTCAGCATAAAAGATCTTTCGGTGAGTGCAGAGGAAAAAGAGCTGCTCCACGGTATATCGCTTGATCTGGAAAGCGGTGGGACACACGTTCTGATGGGACCAAACGGTGCGGGAAAATCAACTCTCGGTCTGACGGTCATGGGAAGTCCGGAATACGCTGTCACAGGCGGAAAGATATTTTTTGACGGAGAGGACATCACAAACGAATCGGCATACGAAAGGGCAAAGAGAGGCATTTTTCTGTCGTTCCAGAACCCTGTCGAGATACCAGGTATAACACTTTCGGAGTTTCTGCGCAACTCGCTGGAACAGATCACGGGCAAGCATATGAAGCTTTGGGATTTCAAAAAGAAACTCAAAGCTGCTATGGAGCTTCTGAATATGGACAGCGCTTACGCTGACAGAGATCTGAATGTCGGTTTTTCTGGCGGCGAAAAAAAGAAAGCGGAGATACTCCAGCTGCTGATGCTCGAACCAAAGCTGGCAATACTTGACGAGACAGACTCAGGACTTGATGTTGACGCAGTAAAGACAGTTTCAAAGGGCATTAATGAATACAAAAAACGCACGGGCGGAACTATTTTTGTGATAACGCACAACACAAGGATCCTCGAAGCACTGACAGTTGATAAAACGCATATCCTCTCAGCAGGACAGATAGTCGCACACGGTGATGCAGAGCTTGTCGCAGATGTGATAGCAGACGGATTTGACAAATATATCGGGAAGTGAGCAGATGAAAGAAAAAACAACAGTTGCGGATATTGACCGTTCACGCTATGATTTCAGATTTGAGGAGGACGAAAAGGACTTCCTCGGAAGCGGTCTTACCGCAGAGATACTTGATGAGCTGTCCACCGAAAAGAACGACCCGGACTGGATGAGAGCTTTCAGGCAGCACTCCCTTGAGATTTACAACAAGACAAAAATGGTGGAATGGGGTCCTTCGATAGACGAACTTGATGTGGACAAGATAGTTACATACATCAGGCAGAAAAGCCGTATGAACACAGACTGGAACGACGTTCCCGATGACATAAAAAAGACGTTTGAGAACCTGGGCATACCGCAGGCAGAAAGAGAATCCCTTGCCGGTGTGGGCGCACAGTATGACAGCGAGCTTGTATATCACAATGTCAGAAAAGAGGTCGCACAGTCGGGCGTTGTTTACACCGACCTTGAAAGTGCGATGCACGATGAAAAGTATTCGGAGATAATAAAGTCGCACTTTATGAAGCTCGTTCCGCCGACAGACCACAAGTTTGCGGCGCTGCACGGTGCGGTATGGTCGGGCGGTTCGTTTGTTTATGTACCAAAGGGTGTAAAACTTGAGATACCTTTGCAGTCGTATTTCAGGCTCAACGCAAAGGGTGCGGGACAGTTCGAGCATACGCTGATAATACTTGAAGAAGACTCTTATCTGCACTTTATAGAGGGCTGCTCTGCTCCGAAATACTATGAGGCAGGACTTCATGCAGGATGCGTTGAGCTGTTCGTGGGAAAGAATGCAACGCTGAGATATTCGACTATCGAGAACTGGTCAAAGAATATGTACAACCTCAACACAAAGCGTGCGCTCGTTGCGCAGGGCGGCAAAGTTGAATGGGTATCGGGAAGCTTCGGCTCACACGTTTCGTATCTGTATCCAATGAGCATTCTGAACGGCGAGGGAGCAAGAGCAGAGTTCACGGGAATAACCTTTGCGGGCGAAGGGCAGAACCTTGACACAGGTGCAAAGATAGTTCACAATGCGCCGAACACATCGTCATATATGAACACAAAATCTATCAGCAAATCTGGCGGCATAAGCACTTTCAGGAGCGCTGTGGTCGTAAAGGAAAACGCTGTCGGAAGCAAAAGCTCGGTCAACTGCGAATCGTTGATGCTTGACCGCATATCACGCTCTGACACGATACCTGCTATGGACATAAGGACCAAGTATGCAGACATAGGACACGAGGCAAAGATAGGCAGGATAAGCGATGAATCGGTGTTCTATCTGATGAGCAGAGGCATCAGCGAGCAGGAAGCAAGGGCGATGATAGTAAGAGGCTTTGCTGATAATGTTTCTAAGGAGCTTCCGCTTGAATATGCGATGGAGATGAACAATCTTATCGGACTTGAAATGCACGGAAGCATAGGGTGAGTTAAATGAGTAATGTAAAACTGAACACGCTCCCTGTTCCGACTTATTCGTGGCTGGGAGTAAACGATACACAAAGAGAGCTTGATGCGTTTGAGCAAGAGACTGTCTCTCTCGGCGGGGACAGAAACATAATTGATGTTTCAGACAGTTCCGCTTTTGAGATAAGCGCACAGGGCGGAGAGAACAGGCTCGCTGTGATGTACATAAACTCTGAAAAAAGCGCTCAGATCAGGACAGGCGTTGAGGTCGGGGAAAGCTCGGCGGTAAAGCTGGTGCAGGTTTTTGAAGGCAAGGCGCAGACTGTCGCAAGCGTGAATGCAAAGCTTTCGGACAGTGCAAAGTTCGAGCTTGTACAGCTGTATCTCGGAACAGGCGATACGGTAAGTGAGATAGACACAGAGCTTTCGGGAAGAAAGGCTGAGTTCACGGCGAACATCGGCTATCTGCTCGCAGGTGATGACAAGCTGGATATAAACCTTATCGCAAGGCATCTCGGCAGGAAGACAAAGTCGAGCATCACTGCAAAGGGCGTTATGGACGGCTGTTCAAGCAAGCTTTTCAAAGGTACTATCGACTTTGTGAACGGCTCGGTGGGCGCAGTCGGCTCAGAAAACGAGGACGTTCTGCTGATCGGCGACAAGGTGATAAACAAGACTGTTCCGCTTATCCTCTGTGCAGAGGAAGACGTTGAGGGCAGTCACGGTGCATCTATCGGGCGTGTTGACGAGGCGCATATTTTCTATATGCAGTCAAGAGGTCTGCCGGAAGAAAAGGTACTTGATCTCATGGCACAGTCGAAGATCGCGCAGATAATAAATACTATCGGCGACGAGGACACGCAGAAAAACATAAACGCAAAGCTCGGAAGAGGTAACGAAGATGAATGAAAAACTGCTGGGGAAAGAGAATTTCCCCGTGTTTGATAAATACAAGGAGCTTGTTTATCTTGACAACTCCGCTACGCAGCAAAAGCCAAAACGGGTGATAGACGCTGCGGTGAAATACTACAACGAGGAAAATGCTAATCCCCTGCGTGGGCTTTACGACCTGAGCGTCAAGGCAACAGAGGCTTACGAAAATGCAAGGGAGAGCGTAAGGAGATTTATCGGTGCAAAAAGCACAAAGGAGATTATTTTTACACGCAACGCAACTGAGAGCCTTAACCTTATCGCTTTCAGCTGGGGACAGGCAAACATAAGCGAAGGCGACGATATACTTGTCGCAGTTTCAGAGCATCACTCTGACCTTCTGCCATGGCAGATACTGTGTAAACAAAAGGGTGCAAAGCTTAATTTCCTTGAATGTGACAGGACGGGAAAATACACCGCTGATGCGCTCAGAAAAGCACTCACACCAAAAACAAAGCTGTTTGCGATCGCACAGATCTCAAACGTATTCGGCAGGCTCAATCCGATAAAGGAATTTGCACAGATCGCTCACGAAAACGGCACGCTGATAGTTTGTGACGGTGCGCAGAGCGTTCCGCATATCCCTGTTGATGTACAGGAGCTTGATGTTGATTTTCTGGCTTTTTCGGGTCACAAGATGCTTGCGCCGATGGGCATAGGAGTGCTTTATGCAAAGCAGGCTCTGCTCGAAAAAATGCCGCCGTTCCTTTCGGGCGGTGAGATGATAGAATACGTCACACGTGAAGATGCGACATATGCAGAGCTTCCGCACAAATTTGAGGCAGGAACGGTCAACGTTGGCGGTGCTGTCGGACTTGCGGCTGCGATAGATTACATCACAGAGCTTGGTTTTGATGCGATACAAAAGCGTGAGGACGAGCTGACGGCTCTGGCTTTCAGCGAGATGAAAAAAGTTCCGCACGTGAACATCATAGGTGCTGATGACCCCACCGATCACCACGGGATACTGACATTCACGGTTGACGGCGTTCACCCGCACGACATCGCAGCGATATTCGATGCTGACGGAGTAGATATTCGTGCAGGACATCACTGCGCACAGCCGCTGCATCAGTTCCTTGAGGTGCAGTCAACAGCAAGAATGAGCCTTGCATTTTATAATGACGAAAAGGACATAGAGCGCTTCATCGGAACGCTCGGTTCGATAAGAAGGAGAATGGGCTATGACGACTGACAGCTTTTACGGCGAGGTGCTTGCCGACCACAATCTGCACCCTTTGCACAGGCATGAGCTGCCCTGCGCAACGCATTGCTGCAAGGGACTGAACCCGACCTGCGGCGACAATATAGAGCTGCATCTGGACATACACGACGGCGTTATCACAAACGGCTCATTCACAGGGCTTGGGTGTGCGATCTCGCAGGCAAGCTCGGACATCATGCTGGAGCTTATCATAGGAAAGACTCTCGATGAGGCAAGGCATTACACGGAGCTTTTCAGAAAGATGATAAGCGGTGAGATAACCGATGATGAGCTTGAAGAACTGGAGGAAGCAGGCGCTTTGCAGCACGTTTCAAAAATGCCTGCAAGAGTAAAATGTGCGCTTCTGAGCTGGAACACGATGGAGAAGCTGCTTGATGAAAATAAGTAAGACGAAGGGAGAAGTTTAAAATGAAGATCACAACAAAGGTCGAACTGGGCATCGTAGTGCTTACGGATATTGCGCTGTATTCCGAGAACGGACAGGTAGTGCGTTCATCTGAAATAGCTGACAGGCAGAATATCTCTCACAAGTATCTTGAACAGATACTGCTCGGTCTTCGTCAGGGCAAGTTTGTCAAGGGACAAAAAGGCATTCACGGCGGATACCAGCTCTCACGTCCTGCAAACAGGATACTGCTTTGTGATATTCTCAACGCTCTTGACAATAATATTCTCGCAAACACTTATGAAGCAGATGACCAGCAGGCAGTAGACATACGAACATCGGTCAATAACTGTCTTTGGTCAAACTTCAACAGCTATATGCGCCGCTTCACAGAGAATATGACGCTTGAAGACCTTATAAAAGACTACAAGGAAAGCTCAGGCAAGCAGAAGGATTATATGTACTACATTTAGGCGGGAGGAAAGACAGATGCCATTACGACTTAAAGAGACCTTACCGGTCATAGAAAAACTGCAAAAAGAGAATATATTTGCGATGACGGAAGAACGTGCGCAGCATCAGGACATAAGACAGCTGAAGATAGCTGTGCTGAATCTGATGCCCGACAAGCAGAACACTGAGCTTCAGCTTTTAAGACTGCTTTCAAATTCACCTTTGCAGATAGAGGTCACGTTTATCAGGCTCGTGACTCATCAATACAAAAATACACCTGCATCATATCTGCTCAATAACTACCAGCCGTTTTATCAGATCGAGCACCAATACTTTGACGGACTTATAATCACAGGTGCGCCTGTTGAAAAGCTGGAATATGAGGACGTTGACTACTGGGGCGAGCTATCCTCCATTTTTGAATGGAGCAGGCTGCACGTCACCTCGACTCTTTATCTGTGCTGGGCTGCGCAGGCAGGTCTTTACTACCATTACGGTGTGCAGAAGTTTGAGCTTGACAAAAAGCTTTCGGGTATATTTGAGCATACTGTTATCGACAGCGGCAGCGAACTTGTGC
Organism: uncultured Clostridia bacterium; assembly: GCA_947307175.1. Taxonomy (GTDB): domain Bacteria; phylum Bacillota; class Clostridia; order Oscillospirales; family Ruminococcaceae; genus Hominimerdicola. The sequence continues at coordinate 39,127 of CAMZIK010000001.1, read as the reverse complement.
GAGGCTTGGATAAAAACTTTTTTGCTCCTCATTCAAGATATACTGGCATAAATAAAGAGGACATTATAAACAATGACAAACTGACCATAGTTGCGGATTCAGATGAAACTGGCGTTTATATCGTAGTCGATGATTCAGGCAACGTATTTGTCAACGGTCACCCAGAATATGATCTGTACAGGCTTGCGGAGGAGTATATCCGTGATACTGACAAAGGGCTTTCTCCACAGATACCAAAGAACTACTTCCCTGATGACGATCCCGACAAAGAGCCTGTGAGCCGCTGGCTGAGCGCATCAAATGTGCTGTTTACAAACTGGCTGAATTACTTCGTATATCAGATCACCCCTTATGAATTCTGAATAAAAAAAGAGCGCTGTCAAAACGAACAACGCTCTTATTTTTTCATAGTATTTTGTCTGCAATGAACTTTTTCAGGACTGCATCTATGCTGCCGCTGACCTCAAAGACTCTGACATTTTTCTGTATCAGATATGCGGCTGCGCCCTCCCCTATCTTCTGAACGAGCAGGGCATCGCAATCGGAAAGCAGCTCGATTATCTTGTCAAATCTGGTCGTGTTATGACCCAAGCTATGCTGGCAGACTGCGACTGCATCACGGACGTCAAGAAAAGTATAATCACTTTCTCCAAGCTCGTAGACACGGAAAAACTTTGCGTGACCGAAATGCTCGTTGACCTCAAACCCGTCACTTGTAGCAACTGCTACTTTCGGCATAATATCATCTCCTTTTAAAGCATAAGCTGCCGCAGAAAAACGGCAGCTTTTTTGTTTTACTTATATGTTGCAAGTGCGGTATTGTAGATGTCCTCGATAACTCTAAGACCGCCTGTGTAGCCGACATAATTGGTCGTAAGAACGATGCGGTAAGGCGTCGGGCAGGCTATCGAAAGGAAGTCTGCATTGATCTCTGCGGCAAGCTCCTTGTCCCAGCCGCTGCCAAGGATAAGACCTCTGCCTTTATGCTTGAGACCTCTGATGATGTCCTGCATTGCGCCTGCGTCGGGATCAAAGTAAACGGGTATCTCACGCTTGTCTGATGTTTCCTTTATATCAGCTGCGACCTGCGCCTGATACTTGGCTGGAATATTGTCAACAATGAACTGCTCCTTGGGAACAAGACCTGTCTCGTGCAGCAGGAACTTTGTCAGTCCTGTGACGTAGCCTGCATCGTGCAGGATATGAACATAGCTCGGAAGACCGTAGCGGAACTCCAGGAGGAATGTTGCAAGGTTATCAAGCTCCTCATAGTACGCCTTTTCTTCCTCGGCGATGAATGCTCTTGCTTTTTTCTCGTCTATCTCTGCGCCCTGTTCGAGTGCGAAATCAACGACACCGTTAAGGAACTTTGTAGTCTCATTCGCACCTATCGGCAGATAGCCGAACTTGTAATACGGCTGACCGTAGCGGCGCTGGAGATTCTTAACGATAGGCTCGCCGTACCATGGCGAAACAAACACGTTGAAATTCGCCTTGGGTATCGTCTGCCATTCCTTTACGCCTCCCGAATGAGGACCGAAAAGAATGTTGACCTTCAAGCCGAGTCCTTCAAGAAGTCTTTTGTATTCTTTTAAATTGCCCTTCCAGAACTGATCCTGATAAGGTATAGATGCGATGACGTTGACGAGATTCTTCTCGCTGCGTGATGGGTTTTCCTGTTCAAATCTGCTGACATACTGGTCGATTATTGCATTGACGACAGCTGAATGTGAAACGTAGTTGTTGGACTTGAAGCCTGATGTTTCAACGTGGACGATAGGTCTGTCTTCCTCATAGAGAAATTCATCGGTCACGCTTGCAACGTCGTCTCCGACGATGCCTGCGGTACAGCCTGTTACAACGACCTGAAGGTCGGTATCAAGGACTTTATATGTATTTTTGATTATGTTGCGAAGTCTGTCTGTGCCGCCGAAAACGACCTCTTTCTCGCTGAAATTGGTACAAGGAGCAGTCTCGCCGCCGGCATAGCCTGCCGAACGTTCGAAAAAGCCCTTTATCATAACTCCGCAGCCCGGTCCCGAATGGAGTATCGGCACTGCTCGGGGTATCGCTACTACCGTCTGTAATGCGCCGATAGCGCAGGTGTAGCGCTCCTGTTCAATCAATCCTGCCATGTATATTCACCTTTACTTTCCCAAGAATGTGTACGGCTCCTGCTCAAGCCACCACTTTGTATACGGATTGGACGAGTGCTTTGCAAGGTTCTTTACGAACTCATCGTTCTCGATAGTTTCAAGTATGCGCTCGCCGTAGTTTACAAGTCCCTCATAGCCCATTCCGAAATGCTCATCGCCGACAAGCAGAGACGGGATACCGAGCTTTGCGCCCCAGAGGGTCATGCCGCCGTGTCTTGCGAGCAAAATATCTGGCTTGATGCGGTTGAGCACATTTACAAGCTCAAACTCCTGCTTGTTGCAGACGTTGTAATTCGGAACATCGCCGTAATCCTCAACGGTATGTTTGAGTGTATCAGCCCTTTCGTCCTCGTTGTCGTACTGAGGATCGTGGTGGAAGATAGCTGCGCCCTGCGGATCCATGCCAAGCTCTTTCAAAAGTGCAAGCAGCGAGTGACCGTGAGATGCACCTGCGGTAACGTATGCAGTCTTGCCTTTGAGCTTTTCACGAAGGGCTTCTATCTTAGGCAGGTACTCCTCTTTCTTGCGTGCGAGGAATTCCTCGACCTCTTTTTCCTTGCCCAGTATCTGACCAAGCTCTCTGAACCAGCGGTCTGTCTGGGCGATACCGTACGGCGGTGAATTTCTTATCTCAGGAACGCCGAAGTTCTGCTCCAGCGCTGCGCCGAGGTAGCTGCCCAGAGTCGAACAAGCCTGTACGGTAAGTGCAGCTTCGCTGGAATAGCTCAGGCTGTCAACAGTAGAAAACGGGGTGATATAGTTAGGCTCATAGCCGAATTCTGCGAACCATTCACGGAAAATGTCGCTGCCCCAGAAGTTGATGACATTGATGATGTTTCTTTTCTGTCTTGCGGGCTTGATTATCTTTCTTGCGATGCCGTGGTAGCCTGCATCAAATCCAGATGTCCACATCTTTGAACGGAAGCCCTCACAGAAAACTGCAACGACGGGTATGCCAAGCTCTTTCTGTGCGGCGTTGGTAACGCTTTCAACGTCGTCACCGATGATGCCTGCTGCACAGGTGGTGATGACAAAGATAGCCTTTGGCTTTGCACGCTTGAACACTTCACGGATAGCGGATTCAAGCTTCTTTGCGCCGCCGTAGATGGTATCCTTTTCTTCAAGGTTGGTAGAAAATATCTTTCTCTGGGTGGGGTGGTCGAGCTGACGCAGATAAGCATTTACACGGTATGTGAATGCAAACTCATGCAGGCAGGTCGAACATCCGACAGGACCGTGCGAGATTATCGCTGCGTCCTGAATAAGCGTCAGGGTACAAGCTGCGTTTGACGTTCCGCAGCCGAGGCACTGGCTGAACGAACGGTTCTTGTCTTTCAGCTTTCCGCAGCCGGAGCAAGCGGAAACAAGCTCCTTTGCTGTGCCCTGAAAGCCAGTTATCGAGCCAAGACGTATCTCACGTATCTCGACCTCAGGTATATCCAAATTGACTTTACTCATAAAGCACTCTCCTACTATCAAATTCTGTAATCTGCTTCAACGTTCTCCATAAGGCCGTACTCAAAGAGTATCTCTTCAAGTCTTTCCTGAGTCATCGGCTTAGGAATAACGAACATATCGTTCTGCTCTATCTTCTCGGCGAGCGCTCTGTACTCGTCTGCCTGTCTGGACTGCGGGAAATGCTGGATAACGGTCTTCTTCCTTATCTCTGCTCTCTGAACATCGTTGTCACGTGGAACGAAATGTATCATCTGTGTTCCCAGCTCCTTTGCAAACGCTCTTACAAGCTCTGCTTCACGGTCAACGTTTCTGCTGTTGCAGATGATGCCGCCAAGCCTTACGCCGCCCTGACGGGCATATCTTGCGATACCCTTTGAGATGTTGTTTGCCGCATAAAGCGCCATCATCTCGCCGCTGGCTACGATGTAGATCTCCTTTGCCTTGCCCTCACGGATAGGCATTGCGAAACCGCCGCAGACAACGTCTCCAAGGACATCATAGAAAACATAATCAAGATCTTCGGTATATGCGCCGAGCCTTTCGAGAAGTCCGATAGATGTAATGATACCACGTCCTGCACAGCCTACGCCTGGCTCAGGTCCGCCCGACTCAACGCACTTTGTTCCCATAAAGCCTTCCTTGAGGATAGCGTCAAGCTCTATCTCGTCCTCACCCTGATCTCTCAGAGTATCAAGGACTGTCTTCTGATGAAGTCCGCCCAGCAGAAGTCTTGTTGAGTCTGCCTTAGGGTCACAGCCTACGACCATTACGTGATTTCCTCTTTCGACAAGTCCCGCTGTAAGATTCTGCGTTGTGGTCGACTTGCCGATACCTCCCTTTCCGTATATTGCGATCTGTCTTAATTCCTTAGCCATTTTACTTTACCTCCATAAATTTATTAACCGTGTGAAAATGTATCTTTTCTTGAAAGCCTTTGCAGGTCAAGATATATCCTGTCGCCGAAATCTTCTCCGCCTGGTATCCCGACTGCGTCGGCACGGCATCTCTGACAATGCCTGAAAACATCTATGTATTTTGAAGCTTTTAGTATTGCTCTTTCACGCTCCATACAGTCAGGCTCTCTGCTGTCTTTGAGCTTGTGCTGAGGGATAAGCGGAATGATGTTATAGATGCTCGCTCCTGCTTCGGCAACTGTTTTTGCTATCGTTTCGATATGGTCTGCATTGATGTCGGGTACAAGCACGGTATTTACTTTCAGTGTTATGCCTGCATCGCTGACGAGCTTTATGCCTTTGAGCTGCTGCTCTATAAGTATCTTTGCAGCTTCGACTCCTGTGATATGCTCTCCATGCCAGTAGATACCATCATTGAGCTGTGCTTCGATCTCAGGGTCTACCGCATTGACGGTAACGGTCAGCGAGTCGATGCCTACATCTATTACCTCCTGCGCCTTTTCGGCAAGCAGAAGCCCGTTTGTGCTCATGCACTTAACGAGGTTCGGGAACTCTTTTTTGATAAGCCTGAACGTTTCAAGTGCGAAAGGGCTTGCAAGTGTATCTCCCGGTCCTGCTATTCCTGCGACTTTGATGTCGGGACAGAATTCCAGCGCTCTGCGTATCGCATCTATCGCTTCCTGCGGTGTGATGACCGTGCGGCTCACGCCCGGTCTTACCTCATAGCTGTTAAAACTGCGCTCGCAGAATTTACACTCGATATTACAGCTCGGACTTATTGGTAGATGTATTCGTCCGTTGTTGCTTTGTTCGCCTCGTGCAAAGCATGGGTGCTTTGTCGTCAGCTCTTCGTATGAGATAGCCATTTGTCAACCTCCCATTGTTTTTCTTCCATGAGCAGACATATCGCCTGCTCTATCTGAAGCGGCATCTGGTACACGGCGATACCTTTTTGCGAAATGAAGTCCTGTGCACCGTAACCGACACGCTGTGCAACTATCGCAGACACTCCGGCAAGTGTATTGAGTATCGCATCAAATGCGGAAAGCTCGTGTCCGCCGCCGCTGCAGGCAGGCGTAACATCACGGTATCCCGTTATGTCGCAATCCTCTTTTTCGGTATCGAGCTGCGCTATATAAAATCTTTCGGCAGCTCCGAAATGCCTGTCGATGTTTGCTCCGTCGGAGCTTGCAAATGCTATCAGATATTTCACTATATCACCTTATCCAAAAAGTCCCGTACTAAAATATCTGTCTCCTCTGTCGGGGAACACAACTACTATGTTTCCGCTGTCGAGAGTCTTTGCAAGCTTCAGGGCTGCTGCCATCGCTGCGCCCGATGACGAGCCTGCGATGATGCCTTCGTTCCTTGCAAGGTCACGAACTGTTGAGAATGCCTCATCATCGTTTACCTTGACGACCTTATCGACAAGACCTATATCCATTGTATCGGGTATAAAATCATTTCCTATGCCTTCAATGTTGTAATCAAAATGCTCTCCGCCGCCGATAGTTGAGCCTTCTGGGTCTGCAAGCACGCCCTGAACATTGGGATCCTGCTCTTTGAGATACTTTACGATGCCAGTATATGTTCCGCCGCTGCCTGCGCCTGCTACAAGGTGTGTCACCTTTCCGCCGATATCCTCCCAGATCTCCCTGCCTGTTGTTTCATAATGAGCAAGCGGGTTGTTTGGGTTCTTGAACTGCTCCAGCGAAATAGAACCGGGTATCTGTGCTTTCAGCTCTTCTGCTTTTCTTACTGCGCCGAGCATTCCTTCTGCTCTCGGAGTGTTTATTACCTCTGCACCCAGCGCACGCATAAGAGACTGCTTTTCTGCGGAGAATTTAGTCGGGACTGTAAAAATGACTCTGTATTTTCCCAGCGCCGCAAATGCGATGCCAAGTCCCGTATTGCCTGCGGTAGCTTCGATTATCGTACCGCCTTTTTTAAGTCTTCCCTCTTTCTCTGCGGCTGCTATCATATACTCGCCTATGCGGTCCTTGACGCTGCCCGAAGGGTTATACATTTCAAGTTTTGCAAAGATGTGTACATTGGGGGAGACCCCCATATTTACCAGCTCGACCAGCGGCGTATTGCCGATGAGCTTATGCATATTCTCATAAAGCATTTTAATTACCTCTCCGTCTTACTATTGTTTATAGCCTGCTCGATGTCGGTAAGAATATCATCGATGTCTTCGATGCCTATCGAAAGTCTTATCAGTCCGTCGGTTATGCCGACTTTTTTGCGTATCTCCTCGGGGATAGATGCGTGGGTCATTGTAGAAGGGTGGCACACGAGCGACTCTACTCCGCCGAGGCTCTCGGCAAGCGTTACAAGCTGGAGACTTTCAAAGAACTTTTCTATATCATAGCCGTCTTTAAGCTCAAAGGAGATCATCACGCCGCCGTTCTTTGCCTGCTGTCTGTTGACTTCATATCCCTTGTCTGTCGGAAGTCCTGGATAATGCACGCTCTTGACTGCGCTGTGTTCGGAGAGGAACTTTGCGGCTGCCTGAGCGTTTGAAACGTGTCTGTCAAGTCTTACGCCGAGCGTCTTTATTCCTCTTATGAGCAGGAAGCTGTCAAACGGAGGGAGCACGCCGCCTGTGGAGTTCTGAATGAACGCTATCTTTTCGGCAAGCTCTCTGGTCTTTGTTACTGCAAGACCTGCAACTACATCGCTGTGTCCGCCAAGATATTTAGTTGCGCTGTGGACAACGATGTCTGCGCCAAGTTCTATCGGTCTTTGCAGATAAGGTGTCATGAATGTGTTGTCCACAATAACGAGAAGGTCGTGTGCGTGGGCTATCTCGGCGATCTTTCTGATGTCGGTAACAGTCATCAGCGGGTTTGCAGGGCTTTCAAGAAGCACCGCCTTGACATCAGGTGTGATGTCCTTTTCAAACGCTTCCGGGTTCTCGGTATCGGAGATAGTATAGTTTATATTAAAATGGTCAAAGACATTGTTGAGCAATCTGAACGTTCCGCCGTAGACATTCGACGAGATAAGCACTCTGTCGCCCGAATGAAGCAGGCTGAGGACTGCTGTTTCCGCTGCAAGACCGCTTGCGAAGGCAAATCCTGCATAGCCTCCTTCAAGCTCTGCGATAAGCGCCTCAAGCGCCTCACGGGTAGGGTTGCCTGTTCTGGAATATTCATAGCCTCTCATCTTTCCGAGACCGTCCTGCTTGAATGTAGAGGTCTGGTAGATAGGGACATTAACTGCGCCTGTGCGCTCATCTATTGATATTCCTCCGTGTATCAGGGCTGTGTCTATGCTTTTGTAACTCATATTTATCTTTCCTTTCCTATATTACCTATCGGCTTGCTATGATATTATCATAAACAAAAACTTCGTACAAGTCAATCTCAATATGTGATAACGTTATCACGGCATGTGCATTACCTTTCCGTTTGCAGCGTTATCAGGGGCGATCATACGAAGAAAAAGTAACCCATATGTAAATTATAAGTTAAAAGCGTTTGGTTTGTGATAACGTTGTCACGTCTTATATACGGCCGTTCCAGCTATTCTGCAATGCGCCGTATAAGGTGCTTGATGCCTTGATATGACATCGTTATCACGAGTATATCATATTCAATAAAAATTCGTCAGATGTAGTATTCAGGCTCGGTCATTTCGCCGTAATTGCGGCAGCTTTCACGAATGATAAGCGTCCCTTCAAGCTCAAGCCGTGATACTATCTTGTGACCGCCCTTTATCCTGTCCAGAAGCAGCATCAGCGCAAATCTGACCATATCCGCCTTTGGAAGTGAGATCGTTGTCAGCATAGGTTTTGTATACTGTCCTGCGTCGATATCATCACTCGAAATTATAGACGGCATGATCCCCTTTTGCCTGCGCTTGCTGTATCCTTTTATCATGCCGATAGCAAGAATGTCGTTTGCACAATATATGCCTGTCGGCGGATCGGCAAGCCCTTTGAAATACTCGCTTGCGATAAGTCCGTTTGTCTCGTTGGGCTTTGTATCGAAAACATAATCGAGATCGGGTACTAAATGCAGGTCTGCGAGTGCTGCCTGATAGCCTGTAAAGCGTGACTCATTGTGGCAGTCGCCGACATAGCCTATCTTCGTATGCCCCAGGCGTGCAAGATAAGCGACCGCATCGTGTGCGATCCTGCTTCCGTCACAAAGCACCTCATCGACCTCGTAATTTGTAGAGTTACGGTTAATAGAAACGATGTTTTTCTCTTTTAGCTTCAGCCTGCGCAGCGCTCTGCGTGTGACCTTGCCTATGATTATAAGGCCGTCAGATCTATGCTCTTTTTCATTATACAGCTCATCTATCAGCTCATCGAGCTTATCGGCTCTGCCGGGTCTTTCCTCTGAAAACTCTGCACTGTGCCAGACATGACCGATAATGCAGCCGCTGTTACGAAGCTCCTTTTCAAGCATCATGAGCAGTTCATCGTAGAACGGGTCGGCAGCCTCGTTTGCAAACCTTGTGAGCAGAATGTTTATACTGAATATCTCATCGCCTCTGCTGCCGCCTGATTTCAGATTGCGTGCATTTGCATTGGGTATATAGTTTATCTGCCGTGCCGCTTCAAGCACTTTTCTGCGGACATCATCACTTGAGCATTTGTGCTTGGGATCGTTGAGTATCCTTCCGACCGTTGACACGGAAACCCCTGTCATCTGCGCTATTTCCTTGAGTGACATGATGCTGCCTCCTTCCAAACATAGTTTTCATATCAGATTACTATGATATTCTATCATATCGTTTCAATGCTGTCAATGTCGGAATTGTTAATTTTCTTGGGCAGAAAAAAGACCTTGACGCAGAAGAAGCTCTGCGGCAAGGTCACAATAGTCATTCTTTTTTATAATACTCTGCGCATCTGATACCACTGCACTCCACCGATGACGGAGTTTTCGGTGACGCCTTCGCTGACAAAGCCGAACTTTTCATAATACTTGATAAGCGGCTGCTTGCAGGTGAGGACAACTCCCTTTCTGCCCTCGGACTTTGCCGTTCTGATAAACTCTTTGAGCAGTCTTTGAGCAAAACCTCTCTGTCTGTAATCAGGAAGCGTACACAGACCGAACACCATCTGCCATGCTCCGTTTTCATTGTGAAGCTCTGAGACAGCGTACATCTCATCAGTTAGGTCGGGCTGATCGGTGGTGAAGCCGTCAATGAAAGAAACAATCTTTCCGTACTCGTCACACATCAGCAGAAAATGGCGTGGGAACGTCGAAAGGCGCTCTTCAAAAGCCTTTCTGCCGGCCGCCTGATCGGGTGGGAAACAGACGCTTTCTATGCTTGCTATCTCGTCAAGATCGCTTATCTTCGCTCTTCTTATTACCATTTTATTGACCCTTCTCTCTTATCAGACTTCCGCTTTGCATACGGTAGACAGTATCGGCAAACTCGTATGCAAAAAGCTCATGTGTAACTATGACAACAGCTGCGCCGCTTTCGGCTGCTTTTTTCAGCTGTTCAAAGACGAGGCGTGAGTTTTCTTCGTCAAGGTCGTTGGTCGGCTCATCGGCAAATATAACTTCGGGTGAATTTATCAGCGCTCTTGCTATCGCAAGCCTGCGCAGTTCTCCGCCCGAAAGCTCTGTGGGGCTGGCATCACCAAGTTCGCTCAGACCTAACTGCTTTAGCAGCTCATCAGCTCTGGCAAAGCTTTTTCCCTCGCCTATGACCGCAGACGGCAGCAGGACGTTTTCCCTCACGGTCAGTGTTGCAACTGCGCTCTGTCCCTGCGGGATATAGCCTACACGCCTGCAGCGCAGCTGTGAAAGCTCGCCGTCGGTGAGGCTGTAAATATCGGTATCATTATATTTAACGCTTCCGCCTGACGGCAAGAGCAGCCCTGAAAGGATATTTATCAGCGTACTTTTACCGCTGCCTGATCGTCCAAGGATAACGTACACATTACCGCTTTGTATGCTTACATCTGTGCTTTGCAGGATCTGAACGGAACTTTTTGCCCTGCCCTTGCGCCGAAAGCTTTTGGTTATGTTATTTGCTGTAATAAGCATGGATTCAGTCACCTTCTCTGAGTATCTTTCCCGTATCGACACGGCTGAGTCTGTATGCGCAATAAACCGAGGCGAGCGGTCCTGTCACGATAACTGCTACAAATGCTATCAAAGCATAGCCAAGCGATGACAGTATATCAGGCGAGAGGAACGGCAGACCGGACTTGCTTTCGATAAGCCTGCTGAACGGGAAAACGACTGCCGCAGCGGCAGCTATTCCCGTTATCGCTCCGGCAAAACAGATGATGACCGCTTCAGCCATTATCTGTCCTGCGAGCTGATGCCTTGAAAAGCCGACTGTACGCAGAACGGCAAATTCTCTTTTGCGTTCATTCACAAGTGCTGCAAAGACTATCAGCATAATGACTGCAGACAGCACCCAGACTGCTGCGATAAGCACCGTTACACTTGAAGAGATGACCGACAGCTTATCGGCTGTACCTGTTATCATCGACTTTGTCCGCACCGCCTGCACGCCGTCCATTCCGAGATTTATATTCGCAGCGACCTCGTCTATATCATATCCGTCCTTGACCTTTATATAGACCGAGGAAATAACATCATCGGGGCTTTGCTTTGAAAGCACGGAGATGCCCTTTGATCCTGCGGCTTTTATCAGTCCTCTGACAGTATCGCTCGTTGTATAGACCGCTGTGTCAAGTCCTGTTCCTGTTGATTCGAGCTTGCCGACCGTTTTGCACTCAACACCGTATAGCTTTAATGTATGCCCTACCCGTGTTGAGAGTCCTGAGCCGACAACTATTTCATTCTGTCCGAGCTTTCCGCTGTATGCTTCGCTCAGCCACGGCTTGACTGAGAAATCAGTATCATCATCAAAGCCGATTATCTGCACCTGAACGGTGCAGCACTCTGCGTTTGCGGAAACAAGGAAATACTGTGCGGACAGCTTATCTACGCCCTCGGTCTGAGAAAGTTTATCCTCAACAGACTTGTCCATATAAAAATACCCCGGCGTACCCTGAAGCAGTATGTTTTCAAGTTCGACCTTTTCGGAGGCGCTTTTGGGGACAACGATTATATCCGCACCAAGACGCTGTTCAAGACAGTTTATCCCGTTGTTGAGACTTGCGGAAACAACTGCTCCTCCGAATACGACCGCCGACATTATGATACATATGAACATCAGGGATAACGACCTGAGCGGTCTTCCTGCAATACTGCGGTAAAGCAGCTTTTTTCTGCTCATTTTGATTCCTTTGCCTTTATATATCCTGCGATGACATCAGCAAGAGCGATCACTGCTGTCACAGCTGCAACAACTATCACGGCAGGCTTGAATGTCGTATGGCAAGCCATATCGTCCATCATGCACAGGTTTATCGCTGTGCCTGGGATAAAGATCACAGAAACGGACAGCGCAAAAACTCCTATCGCAAGTCCTGTTTTTATCTTCTCTTCGGGGATAAATATACGCACAAGTGCAAGGAATGTAAGCACGATGCCAACAAGGACAACTGCGTTCTGTGCCCAGTGGCAAGCCATAAACTTACCGTCGTGTTCACCGCACGCCTTAAAGAACGTAAACGCTCCTATTGTAAGCACAAGGGCTGCTATTGCCTCGGCGATACCTAAAATCAATCTCTTCATATTCTTTTACTCTCCTTAAAACTATCATATCATATATTCAGGCTGAGGCTGTGCCTGTGCCAGCTCGAAAAATTCAAGTATGGACTTTCTCAGTGCAAGAAATTCCGTGCCGCCTCTATGGCGTGGTCTTGGAAGATCAACACTTACGATGCTGCTGATCTTTCCTGGTCTGGGTGTCATTATGACTATGCGGTCGCTGAGGTAGATGGCCTCGTCGATGTCGTGAGTGACAAGGATCATTGTCGTGCCTTCACGCTTCCACAGTTCCAGTATTTTATCCTGAAGGTCGGCTCTGGTGAACGAATCCAGCGCTCCCATTGGTTCATCGAGCAAAAGCGCCTTCGGGTCGTTGATAAGTGCCCTTGCGATAGCAACTCTCTGCGCCATTCCACCTGAGATCTGATGTGGATATGCGCCCTCAAAGCCTTCAAGACCGACCATTTCGATATAGTCCTTTACCTTTGTCCTGTCACGCTTGAAAACGCCTCTTGCCTTCAAGCCATAGGCGATATTCTTTTCGACTGTGAGCCAAGGGAAAAGACCTCCCTGCTGGAACACATAGCCTCGCTCAGTGGAGACATCTTTTATCCTGCGGTCATCTATCGTAAGCTCTCCCGACTGCGGCTTGTCAAGCCCTGCGATAAGGCGCAGGAGCGTTGTCTTTCCGCAGCCTGACGGTCCGATTATCGATATGAACTCCCCCGGCTTTATCTCAAGGTCGACATCGTGCAGAGCCTCGACCTTATTGCCGTCGGTGTCGGTATATATACGGTTGACACCTGAAATGGTTATACTGCTGCTCATTTTTTCAGAACTCCCTCCTGCCACCTGAGAGTGCGCTTTTTGATGATGCCGATAAAGTGGTTTATCAGCGAGAAAAGCACTGCCATTACTACGATAGCTGCAAGCACTTTGTAGTATGCGCTCCAGACTTTTGACTGGTTGATATAGTAACCGAGTCCTCCGGGCTGACCGAGCATCTCGCTCATTACGAGCGTTGTGAACGCCATTGCGTTTGCCGAGCTGATGCCCGTAAAGATGCTTGGCATAGCGTGCGGTATAGCAACATGGATTATCAGACCGAGCTGTCCGCTGCCGAGTATACGAGCTGCCTCATAGGTCTGCTTTGGTGTTGACTGGATACCCTGCGCTGTGAGGAAAGCTATCTGGAACCACGCACAGATAACGATGAGGAACACCGCTGCGGTGAATGAATTCGGCAGGAGCGTAAGTGCAAACGGCATCCATGCAACTGCCGGAACGACACCTGTTATCTTCAGCACCGGGAACACCCAGTAATAGACTTTCGGGAACCAGCCGATGAGTATGCCCGTACCTACTCCGAGGATAACACCGCAGGAGAAGCCTGCTGCATAGAGTCTCAGAGAATAAAGCGTGTTTTGCAGAACATAGTCTCCGTCGGCAAGGTATGCTTCGATGACCTGCGCAGGACCTGGGAAAAACGGCTGGGCAAACCACTGCATTTTCGTTCCACCGATGTCCCACAGGGCAAAAGCTATACCGATCGCAAAGCGGAAGGCTGCGTTCTTGCAGTACAGCTTTCTTCTTGTCCTGACAAAGAACGCTCTTATGCCTGCGCCGCCATAGATGAGCATAAGGACAAACAGCACAAAAATGTAGGCATCGTTTATGGTAAGGTCGATATTGAGACCGAAAACGCTGAGCGTATAGGTCTTAAACTCAACAGCAGCTTTCTGAGGGAATGTGATATTTACGATAATTGCGATCAGAAAGCCCGACAGGGTCAGCAGAAGCTTGAGGGCAAAATAACCGTTATGCTTATACCCCCATGCCACGACAGGCTTTTCTTTTTCAGCGGCTGTCTTTACAGCTTTCAGCTCAAGTGCAGCAGCATCATTCATAGTATCTCTCCTAACTTCATTTCAAAGGGCGGCTTTTGCGCCGCCCTTCCGAAAAGGCTTATTTTACATCAACTTTCTGATAGATCTTCTTTGCAAAATCAGCAGGGTCGCTCTTTAAGTAGCCGATCTTTGAAAGACCGTCAACGAAATACTTGACATCGCTTTCTACTCTGCTGTCCCAGTTCTCGTTGTGCTTGTCTGCCGAAGGATAACCGTAGCTCTTTACAAGCTTTACTGCAAGATCCTTATCCTCAATAGATGCGTACTTTTTATTGACGATTATATCAACAGACTTTTCTGGGTTTTCGTATATCCATTCCTGAGCCTTGCGATAAGCTCTGAGGAGCGCTGCGACTTCTTCGGGGTTTTCTTCAAGCACTTTGGTAGACGCATAGAGGAAGCAGCAGAAATGCTCCTTGAAATACGGGTCTGTGCCAAGATCGAAGATTATCTTCACATCGCCTGCTTTTTCGTGGATAGAGCCAAGCGGATCCCACAGAGCCGCAACGTCTATCTCGCCCTTTTCAAGTGCTTCAAATTCAAGGTTGCCGTCGGAATAAGGCAGGAACGTTACCTCGCCCTTTGATGCATCGGCAGAGATTCCGGCGTTTTCGAGCCACAGTGAAGCCACCTGATGAGGTGTGCCGCCTATCTCGTCAACGCCTATCTTCTTGCCTTTGAGGTCTTCTACAGTTTTGATGTCGGAATCGGGCTTTACAGCGAATTTGATACAGCCCTCGTGCAGACCGTCAACGACCTTTACGTTGATGCCGTTTTCGATCGATGGGAAAAACTGAAAGTCTCCGTTCACTATCGGGATAGAGCCGTTGTTAAGACCTATCTTCCTGGTTTCAAAATCCGCAGAGATGAGGTTTACATCAAAACCTTCCTCTGCAAAATATCCGTTTTCGTATGCGATATAGATCGGTGCGCCGCACAGCGCTCCGTCCTTGCCGGGAATATCTATCTTGCCGTACTTATAGTCGGTGCTGCCTGAGCTGCTTGCCGATGAGCTGTCGCCCGACTTGGAAGAATCGCTCTTTGACTCGCTGACTGAGCAGGAGGCTAAAAGCACTGCCGATAAAACAAATGATAAAACTCTGATCCTCTTTTTCATTTTAATACTTTCCTCTCCGTTATGGTTTTACTTTCTTACTGCTGCAAGGTTCTTTGCGGCAGGTATCCTTGCGATAACGCCTTCATAGAGCAGTACGCCGAATGCAACGCCGCCGATGCCCTGAACGACATTTCCTGCGACACCTGTGAGTGCTGTTGTGACTGAGCCGTAAAGGAACGATTCATAAACTGCGTAGCCGACTATCATTATGATCTCAGCAACAACTGCCGATGCTATCCTGCCAACGAGGCCGGGAAGCTTTTTGCTCAGCGCTTTATAGACTGCAAAGGCTGCAACTGCCATAAAGCCTTTGATGATAAGCGTAGGGATAACATATACCGTGTATCCTGCGAACAGGTCGGACAGCGCCGAACCAACGCCTGCTGCTGTGCCGCCGTATATCGGTCCGAGCAACCAGCCTGCGATGTTCACGAAGCAGTCTCCGAGGTTGATATATCCCTTGGTCGGGGTAGGTATGCGTATCATCATTGTTGATACTGTGATTATTGCTGCAAAAAGTCCTGCGAGGACAAGCAGCAGTATTTTTTCATTCTTATTCTTTGCCATGTTCATCTACTCCCCTTTAATAAGTGTATATACATCAAAGCAGCCCTGCGACCTTGAAAGCCTGTTCAAGATCGGCGATAAGGTCGTCTGCATCTTCAAGTCCTGCTGAGATGCGGATGAGATTGTGCGGAATATCCGCAAGCTTGAGTTCATCCTCGCTCAGCTCGCTGTGCGTGGTGTTCGGCGAATCAACTATCAGTGAACGTGCATCGCCGAGATTTACGTGATAGTGGAACAGCTTGATGTTATTGATGAAATCTGCTTCCTGTTCAGGAGTTCCCTTTATTCCGAATGCAAGCACTCCGCCGCCTCCGTTTGGCAGGTTCTTGTCTGCAAGCTCCTTGAATTTGTAGCTTGCAAGGCTTGGGTGGCGCACCCACTCAACAGCCGGTGAGCTTTCCAGATAAGCTGCTATCTTTGCAGCATTTGCGCTCTGCTTTGCAACACGCTCCGAAAGAGTTTCAAGACCTATGATACCCAGATATGCGTCCTGCGGTGAAAGCGCTGCGCCGAGCAGATTGAGGTAAACAAGAGTTGCACGGAAGATGAAGAAGTTGTCAGGGAAAATATCTGCGGTGCTTTTGCCGCCGAGCATTACGATAGGCTCATAGAACTGCGGATACTTCTCTTTTGTATACTTGCTCATATCTCCGTTGTCGAGGATAAGACCTGCTATGATGTTGCCGTGACCTGTGAGTGCCTTTGTTGCGGAATATACAACGATGTCGGCACCATGCTCGAGAGGTCTGTAAAGATAAGGTGTTGCAAGGGTGTTGTCAACAACTACGGGAACGCCATGCTTATGAGCGACCTCTGAGATAGCATCAATATCAAGCAGATAAGCGTTTGGATTGCTCAGCGACTCAACATATACTGCCTTGACGTCATCGGTGAACTCCTTATCGAGCTTTTCGGGATCAAGCACTGCATCTGTGAGCTTTATCTTCACACCAAGCTCAGGGAACAGTCTGTCGAAGGCATCTATCGTTCCGCCGTAGAGGTAAGGTGAAGCAAGTATCGTGCCGCCTTTGGCTGCGAGGTTGAGCAGAGTGTAGGAGATAGCTGCCATACCTGAGCCGACTGCAACTGCGTTCTTTGCTCCATCGAGCGCCTTGACTCTTTCTGCGAAATAGGTGACTGTCGGGTTTCCTACTCTTGTGTAAAGGTAGCCTGCCTCTTTGTAGGTGAACAGGTTCTGTGCGTGTTCGGTGTTCTTGAAATCGTAGGCTGTCGTCTGATAGATCGGAGGCGAGATCGCAAGATTGTTGTCAAGTGGTGAGTAGCCTGCCTTTATCTTTTTGGTGTCAAATTTTAATTCTGCCATGATTATCTTCCTTTCGGTTTTTGATTTCGGTTTGACTTTCGATGTGTTCAGTTTAGCCGAAAAGTTCACTGCGGTCAACAAAAAAACGTGACATCGTTATCACGCACCTTTGCACACGGCAGCCAAACCACCGCTTTTAAGGGCTGTTTCCGCACAGCAGACAGCATATCAAGGAGTATTATCAGCAAAAGATGATAACGTTCTCACATCGGATAATAAAAGGTTTGCGATGGTTTTGTTCAAACATAGGAAATATTTCAGATGCGCAAAGCGTGAGATTATAAGAAATCGTTATCATAAAACGCCTCAGTTATAGAACGAAGCTATATCATGCAATAAAAAAAGCATATTGCCCAAGCCTTGACAAGAGGGAAAAATCATGCTATCATTTTTGATAAATTCGGGAAAAAGGAGTGGACATCTTGACACTTTTACAGATAAACTACGCACTGATGATAAAGGAATACGGGTCGATGAACAAGGCAGCCGAACGTCTCGGCATCTCACAGCCAACGCTGACGAACGCTGTTCATGAGCTTGAAAAGGAAATAGGCATACAGATCTTCCTGCGCACGCACAAGGGTGCTGTTCCGACAGCAGAGGGCGAGGAGTTTTTACAGAGTGCAGGGCAGCTGTTCAGGCAGTATGAGCTTGTCTGCGAAAAATACATAGACAAGGAAAAGAAGCGAAAGTTCGGTGTTTCGACACAGCATTACACCTTTGCTGTCAACGCATTCATCGAAACGGTAAAGCAGTTCGACACACTCGAATTTGATTTTGCGATAAGAGAGACCGAAACACACAAAATAATACAGGACGTCGGAAGTCTCAAAAGCGAGATAGGCGTCCTGTACATAAGCAATCTCAACCGAAAGCTTATCGGCAAGCTTCTCGATGAGCATGAGCTTGAATTCACAGAGCTGATAAGATGTCCGGCATATGTTTATATGAGCAGGCAGCATCCGCTTGCGAACGAGCCATCGCTCGGACTTGAACAGCTTGGAGAGTATCCCTGCCTTTCATTTGAGCAAAACGGAACAGACGGATATCTTTTTGCAGAGGAGATACTCAGCGAAAACAACTACCCCAGGACCATCAAGGCTACCGACCGTGCGGCAATGGGTGAACTTATGCGCTCGCTCAACGGATACACGCTGTGTTCAGGTATACTCTGTGAAACAGCAGGCAGGAACGATTTTGTTGTTGTGCCGTACAGGGAGGACACAGAAAATCCAAACAGCATCATGGAGATAGGCTACATCACAAAAAAATACAGCTCGCCCAGCGAGATATGCAGAAAATATATCGAGGAACTGAAAAAGAGCCTTGAAAACTGCAGCATAGGATAAAACAACAGCCTATGCTGCTAATGACACAAATCAGAATTTATAGGCGAGTAGCTGGGGGAAACCCTTTTGGAGAAGGGTTCTCCCCCAGACCCCCTTCCTAAACCTTTTAATGATTTTTCAGTAATGGGGCACAAGACCCCATTACTGAAAAATGTTAGAAAGTTCAGAAAAGAGAGTTTGAGAAAAAAACTTTTCCAAGAGAATACCCCAACTGTTCACCAACAAGTTCTGACTATTATCAATTTATTAGATGTGAACCCGAAGGGGTTTGGGGGCGATCGGAAAGCCCCCAATCAAGCGGAGCTTCGCTCCGCTAAATTCTGATTTATCTAAAAACAGCACACGATGAGGGTTTTCTCACCGTGTGCTGTTTTTTACCATGATGTCAGATTATATAGAACCATGTATCGTCAAGCTCGACTGTTTTATCTTCATCTTTGCTCTTCGAGCTGTAATTATATCGCAGCTCCTGACTTTTTACGCTGACCTTCGCACCCTCAGGGATAGACGAGGTGATAAAAGCGTTACCGCCGATGACAGCGTCCTTGCCGATGACGGTATCGCCGCCGAGGATAGATGCTCCCGAATAGATAGTGACATTGTCGTGGATAGTCGGATGACGCTTTTTATTTCTAAGCGACTGACCTCCTCTGGTCGAAAGCGCTCCGAGCGTAACGCCCTGATACACTCTCACATTATTGCCTATGACAGTAGTTTCACCGATAACGATGCCTGTACCGTGGTCAATGAAAAAGTACTTGCCGATAGTCGTTCCGGGGTGTATATCTATTCCCGTGAGGCTGTGTGCATGCTCGGTCATTATCCTTGGGATAAGAGGTACTTTGCGCAGAAACAGCTCGTGCGCGATACGGTAGGTCAGTATCGCAAAGAATCCGGGATAGGTACAGATTATCTCGTCCTTGTTGTATGCGGCAGGGTCGCCCTCATAGGAAGCCTCAAGGTCGGTCTCAATGTATTCCCTTATCATAGGTATACTGTTGAGAAAGTCAAAGGTTATCTCCTCTGCACGCTGACGCAGGAAATCGTAGTCCTTATCCTCAAGCTCAGGGTCGTATTTCAGAACTATGGTTATCTGCTTGATAAGATTATAGATAACATCCTCGATGAGCGTGGAGATGTTGCTCTGCACGGTATAGAACCTATGCTCAGTATTCTCGAAATAGCCCGGGATAATTACTGCACGGAGCTTTTCAAGTATATCGACTATGGTCTTCTTGTCGGGATGCTCAAAATGCTTGATAGCATCTATCGTGCGTCCGCCGTTATAATCGGATAGTATCTTATCGGTCACGTTTTTTATGTCTTCATTTTTTACCATAAAGTATCAGTTCCCTTTCTTCATAGAATAACTGCATATACAGTATATCATATTCATACGCGCTTTCGCAAGTACCTTTGTCAAATTATTTTTATGCCCGCAAAAATGCAGACATCATCAAAGCAAACACCGATGCTCGCCGCAGAGGCAGAAACATCGGTGATCTTATCATTTAGCTATGAATATCGCTGCTGAACGGCTTTCAAGCTTTACAGGTCCTCTGTCGGAGAGCTTTTTGTGCATATCGTATTTTCCTGTAAACGAATCAAACTCGGCATACCATTTCATTGAGCCAGGGATTATCGGGAGCATCATCTCATGCGCTTCCCAGTGTGCATTGACAGCAACATAAATAAAGCTGTCCTTTTTGCAGCCGTATTTTCTGCTGTCCTGAGCAAACATATATCCGAAAGTCAGGGCAGGAGAAGACATATCAAGCTGCCATGGTTCCTGTGAATGGAAAGAAAGCTCGGGATAACCTGTACCGTTATGCGAAATATCAAACGAATCGCTGAATAATACGGGATTGTTCCTGCGAAGCGAGATAAGAGCCTTCACATACTCAAAAAGCTCCTTATGCTTTTCAAGCTCTGTCCAGTCGAGCCATGCGGTCTCGTTGTCCTGACAGTAAGTATTGTTGTTTCCGTACTGTGTATTGGCGAACTCATCGCCCGAAAGCAGCATCGGTGTTCCACGGCTTGTCAGCAGGATAGTAAGGGCGTTTTTCATCTGGCGGATACGCAGTGCATTTATCTGCGCATCGTCTGTCTCTCCCTCAGCGCCGCAATTCCAGCTGTCGTTGTTGCCGCAGCCGTCACGGTTATCCTCTCCGTTGGCTTCATTGTGCTTTTCGTTGTATGACACAAGATCGTAAAGGGTAAAGCCGTCGTGACAGGTCACAAAGTTTATTGACGCGCTGGAACTTCTGCCGCTGTACATATCAGGTGAGCCTGATATTCTCTGATAAAGCTCGGGAGCCTGCTCTGCACCGCCCTTGATAAATCTTCTGAGGCAGTCACGGTAGCGTCCGTTCCACTCAGCCCAGCGCTGCCACGATGGGAACGAGCCGACCTGATACAGTCCGCCTGCGTCCCACGCTTCCGCTATCAGTTTGCAGCGTCCAAGCACAGCATCACGGGCAAGGGATTCAATAAGCGGCGGCATCATCATCGGTGCGCCTGACTCGTCTCTTGTGAGTATCGAAGCAAGATCGAACCTGAAGCCGTCTATGTGATATGCAGACGCCCAGTATCTAAGGCAGTCAAGGATACAGCCTCTCACAACGGCATTGTTGCAGTTCATTGTGTTTCCGCAGCCACTGAAATTATAATAGTGTCCATCGGGAGTAAGCAGATAATATGTGCGGTTGTCAATGCCACGGTAGGATATATACGGTCCATTCTCGTTGCCCTCGGCGGTGTGGTTGAACACAACGTCAAGTATCACCTCTATGCCGTTTGAATGAAGCTTCTTTATCATATTTTTAAGCTCATCTGCTTCAAGACCTAGAGGTGCTGAGACAGCGTAGCCTGCTTTGGGCGCAAAGAAATCAACTGTTGAATAGCCCCAGTAGTTATACAGTTTCCTGCCGTCTATCTCACGATAGTTTTCAAATTCGTCAAATTCAAAGATAGGCATAAGCTCTATGCAGTTCACGCCAAGCTCTTTAAGATACGGTATCTTATCGCACAGACCTGCAAAAGTACCCGGAAATCTGACACCGCTTGAATCGCTGCGGGTAAATCCCCTGATATGCATCTCATATATGACCAGCTCGTTCTGCGGTATCTCCAGAGGCGTATCGCCGCCCCAGTCATAGTCCTCATAGATTATCTGACCTCTGTACGGGAACAGATCATCGGGGTCATGGACCTTTCCCCAAACGCTCCTGCCAGATACAGACTTGGCATACGGGTCGAGCAGAGGCTTTGAGCTGTCGAACAAAAGCCCCTTTTCAGGCTCATACCGTCCGCCGAAGCGATAGCCATACTCGGTGGTCTCGATATTGATGCCGAACACCATCATAGTGTAGACATTACCGATGCGGAACTCCTCGGGAAAAGGTATCTCCATAAACGGTTCTTTTGCACTGTGATGATAAAGCAGAAGTGTGCATGATTCTGCTTCCTTGGAAAAAATACTGAAATTCACTCCTGCGTCGGTGATAGTTGCTCCAAAGGGGAACACTCTGCCTACACGGTATTCAAACTCGCCTATTTTATGTGTCGGGAAAGAATCGATCCTGTTCATAGCTGCTCCTTTGGTCTTGGGATCAAAGCTTGTTTCTGTTATTGATAGTTGTATAGGATCTTGTTATAATTTTTTACTTCAGCGTCACTGCAAGCATGGTCAGGTCGTCAAACTGATCCGCTTCACCTACGAATTCATCAACAGCACGCCCCATGTTTAAAAGCAGCTGCTTGGGTGATGCGTTCAGATCGGAGTTGAGAGCTTTGAGCATCCTGTCTGCGCCGAACAGCTCGTCAGATGTATTTGTAGCCTCAGCTACACCGTCTGTATACAGGAACAGCGTTCCGCCTTTTTCAAGTTGTATCTCATACTCATCAAATGTCATATCCTCCATGCCGCCGATAACAAAGCCATGTTCGTCCTTGAACAGCTCAAAATTGCCGTCAGGTCTTCTTATTATCGGGAACTCATGTCCTGCATTGGAAGCGGTTATTTTTCCTGTGGAGATCTCAAGCACTCCGAACCATACGGTGACAAACATATCTTCCTTATTGTTCATACATATCGTATTGTTGGTCTGTTCAAGCACCTGTGCAGGCGAACAGCCCATAAGAGCGTAGTTCTTGATGAGTATCTTGGACATCATCATAAACAGTGCAGCTGGCACGCCCTTACCCGAAACATCTGCCATGACCATTCCGAGATGGTCGTCGTCGATAAGGTAGAAGTCATAGAAATCTCCGCCGACCTCTTTCGCAGGGGTCATTGAAGCATAGATATCAAATTCTTTTCTTTCGGGGAACGGCGGGAAGATATTTGGCAGCATATCCGCCTGTATCTTTCTTGCAAGCTCAAGCTCTGTGCCGATACGCTCCTTTTCCTTGGTTATCTCGGTTATATCTTTTATATACTGGACTGTTTTCTTTGAAAGGTCGTCAAACGATTCTGCAAGCACCTCTATCTCGTCTTTTGTACGGTAGATGTCCTTCATCTCAAATATCTTGCCTGTTCTGCCGCCTTCAATTATCTCATCGGTCATCGTTTCAACAGGCTTTACTATCCTGCCTGCTACCCAAAGAGCAGAAGCTGTTCCGAGAATAAGCAGAAAAGCTATCATCACAAGCGTAGTGATCTTTGTCCACGATGAGCTTTCGGCAAAATCATCAGCTGCTTCGTCGTTGACCTTGTTGTATTCATCGAGCATATTCTGTGCTGGCTGTTCGGTGACCTGTTTATCGACCAGCGTTATGACTGTCCAGCCGACTGTTTCCATAGGTGATCCTGCGGCATAATACTCCTTATCGTTAATTCTGAACTTTGTCAGTTCCGTTCTTTCCTTGAGAGCCTTTGTCACGAATTCTCCGAGCTGTGTATTGCTGCTTTTGCGAAGGTCGCTGGCATTTGCTGAGGTTTCCACCTTGAACAGCTCACCGTTGTCTGATGAGAATACCACCTGACCGTCATTGTTGACAACGCAAATCACGCCTGACTCGCTGTCTGAGTTTTTGACATATTCAGCCATAGAGTTAAGGAACAGGTCTGCACCTACGACTCCCATCAGCTCGCCGCCGACATACACAGGAGCAGAGCAGGTGACGCAAAGGCTGCCTGTGTACTTGTCCTCCTCGATGCCCGAAAAGCACAGCTCTTTCTTTTCAGCCGCTGTCTTATACCAGAACCTGTCACGCACAGGGAAATCTATGATCTTGCCGTTTGCATCGAACTTGTTAGCCGAGTGCTTATCAACAGTAATATGTGTTCCATCGGCAAGCCCGATGAAGCAGTTGTCTATTCTGGTGGAATTCTGGAGCATCGCTGTCATCGTATCGGACATGTTCGCTGCTACGGCAAGATACTTTGAGTTTTTGTAATCGACTCCGCTTTCGCAAAGCACCTGTGCGGTCGCCTTGCCTTCATTGGCAGCATCAGGTTCGGCAACTTTTCCCGGTGTTATGGTGTCCTTATGCTCAAAAATATCCTTAGCAAGCGTCTGCAGCGTAAGCACATCGCTTTTGACATCAGCGAACAGATCATCAGCAATATACGCCTGAAGTGCGGTCATTTTGACTATAGTGCCGTCAATGACCTGATGCATCGTGTTGTGTGATTCCTTTTCGATAGACTGCTGCTGCTTTTCCCTTGCATCTTCTACTGTTTTTGTGAGCCTTTTGCTCTGATAATACGACACTGCACCGAAAACACCTACCATAGCAAGCATAAATATCAGGACAAGGTTAAGTATCTTCTGCTGTAAACCGCCTATTTTAATGCCAAAAATCCTTTTCAATCGCACCACTCCCAATGAACTGTCTGAAATCTCTGCCTATGCTTTAATAAAAGCATGCTCCCGATCCTATCTTTTAAGATACGATGAAGAAACGGGAAAATTAAAATATGTATCCGGATAAGGCTCGTCTTTAAGCGTAAAGTGCCACCACTCGCAGTATATCGGTTCAAACCCGCTGCTGATCATTGTATTTCTGAGGAGCATACGGTTCTGATACTGTTCCTGTGTGATACTTCGCTCGTCAGGATGAGAGACAGGGCTGAACAGATCAAACGGACTGCCCATATCGACTTCCTTTCCCGTTTTCATATCAAGCAGTGTCAGATCGACTGCGCTTCCTCTGCTGTGGCTGGACTTGCCTGCAATATATCCCTTCTCAAAAAGCTCCTGTTTATCAAGCTCAGGATAAAAATACTGCTTCATTCGTATATCCTGATCTTCTATCCCCCATAAAACGAACTGCTTTACCGCACATGCGGGACGGTATGCATCAAAGATCTTCAGACGATAGCCCTGAACAAAAAGCTCATTGCTTACCGCTTTGAGTGCTCTTGCCGCTTCGGCAGTCAGCAATGCACACGGCTCTTCGTAACCGTCTATACGCTCACCTATAAAATTATAGCTCGAATAGTATCGTATCTCCTGAACTATCGCAGGGACATAGTCAGCAAGCACTACAAATCCCGAAGGATCCATACAGGGATCGTTAT
Organism: uncultured Clostridia bacterium; assembly: GCA_947307175.1. GTDB lineage: Bacteria > Bacillota > Clostridia > Oscillospirales > Ruminococcaceae > Hominimerdicola. The sequence continues at coordinate 14,205 of CAMZIK010000001.1, read as the reverse complement.
TGTACACTTTCATTATGTCAGCCTCGCTTTCGTCGGGCGGTCTTCATCAGATCGCATCATGCAGCTCATTTTTCACTGTTGCTGCTATGCTGAGACACGCCTCTGATACGTTTTAGTTTCTTCTTTCAGCCGCAGCGGAAATATGCTTAAAAATTCGTTCATACTTATTTTAAGTATACATTACAAACCCAAAAAAGTCAACTGTTTTTCCTGCATTTCAGTCTGATCACACAAAAAACCGGCTCCGTATTTTTACGAAACCGGTTTTGAAATATTATCCTTTAGCTTTTGCTTTTACTATCTTGTCAACAAGTTCGTCCGAAACGGCTCCCTTGCCTCCGAAAACAACTATCTGCTGGTCTTCCCTGCTCTTGAGGTAATCCGTCTGCTGCTTGCTCAGACTGCCTGCTGCAAGCATCATCGGTGAATAATACAGTGCAGCATAAACGCCGCCTGCGAGAGCGTCAGGGAAATCTGCGCCTGTTGCAACGCATAAGCAATTCCCTGTCAGAACGTCATTGAAAGCCTCGTTTACAGCGATGCAGGTCTCATACCTGTTATTGCCTGAAATTCTTGTCGGCTCGATACCGAGTGCATCTCCTGCGGCTTTCATCATATCGTCCGAGATAACTCCCTCGCCGCCGATAACATAAGCATTCTCTACGCTTCCCTTTACAGACTCAAGGTACTTAGCTGTTGCTTTGTCAAGTTCTCCATCGGTCCTGAGATAAAGGACACACGAACCCTTTGCTGCTGCGACAGAGCTTGCTGAAAGCGCATCAGCAAAATTGTTTGCATATACAAAGAAAAATTCCTTCGGAGCTTTGCGTGTGAGCGAACCGATCTTTTCAGCTATCTTTACAGCTGTCTCGAATCGTGTGCTGCCTGCTATACGCTCGGTATTGAGCTTCTGCTGTTTCAGCGTGTTTTCCACTGTTTCGCTTATTACGCCCGTACCGCCGAGAATGATAACATTCTTTGCGCCGAGCTTTTCGATAGCATTGGTGGTCTGTCTCGGCAGCGAATCGGTATTTGTGAGCAGTATCGGTGCATTCATTGCTGATGCGATAGTTACGCCTGCAAGTGCATCTGCATAGTTCATACCGTAGGCAAGAACAACAGTATCTGCTTTCTCATAGGTATTCTTTGCGATCTCTGCTGCTGTTGCAAAACGGTTATCACCAAATATGCGAACTATCGGGTCGATCTTTGACGGCGTATCAACAGTCTTTATTTCGCTTGTCTCGCCTGCTATCGCTCCGCTTTCGTTCCAAAGTTTTGAATCTTTAGGGATCCTGGTAAAGCCTGTGACCGTAACTTCATATTTCTTACCAGGTTCTGTGCCGAACAATGTGAACGTATCGCCTGCACCATTATAAACCATTCCCTGCCAATCTTTCTCGCCTTTGACACGGTAGTTAATAATATATCCCGACGGGTCAGACTCGCTCTGGTCCTTTATGCTGACTATGAGCCTGGTTCCGTCAGCTTCAATGTTCTTTATGACAGGCTTTGCAGGTACTATTGCAAATTCAGCGGTGGCTTCACAATCAGATGCGATCCTTTCGCCCTTCGGCTTGGCGGTGACACTTGCAATACCGCACTTGATGTTGTTTGAATAGATGAATTCGTAGTCTTTACCCTCGACAAGCTCCTCAACACATCTGGATCCTGAAACACCAACGCACGGTTTTATCTCCTTGCCAGTGTATGCGTATGACCGCTTCGGTCCCCTGCCGGTAGGTGGGAATACGATGTCATCAAAGGACATTTTAAGGCAAAGTATCCTTATGGAAATAGTACCTATGCCTTTGATGGTAACGCCTGCTCTTGTTCGTTTAGCTGCTGTATCCTTAGATATGAACTTGTACCTTGTAGGGTCACCGCTTACAGGTTCACCGTCAACATAGACCTTACCTTTTTCATTTGGAAATGGCATCAGGCACCATTTTACGTCGTCCTGGGTGAAATCGGGGTCATATCCCGGTTCGGTATGTATGTCAAAATGCAGAGTCGCGCTGTTATTATTCTCGGTCTTGTAATAGACTATATTACTGCCTAATAACTCAAACTCAGTATCATTATCAAGAGTCTGGGTATAGCTCTTGATCGGGAAGTTATCAAAGGACCAGTTGTCTTCTGGTTCATATCCAATCATTTTATCGAGCTCTTTTTTCAGCCCGTCGCTGTCGGTATAATCTTTCCATTCGCCGTCACAGAAAGTATAGCTTTCACCTTTGTTGATGACACCCTTGTAAGAGCCCATACCCGTTCCTTCGTTAAATGCATACTGATAGTTTATCAGGTAGTTGCCGTCTTCGTTTTTCTGTGTCACCACGATCGCATAATTCTGCTTCTTTGCTACGGCTATCCTGCCCGAACCGTCACCGAGTGTATCAAAGAGGATGTTAAAGTCCTTGATGCTTTCCTTATGCATTCCATTGTACTTGTATTTTACTTTTCGTTCTGCGACTTTTATACCATCTGTCGGATATTGTGAAACATAATCCAGCAGATAGATCTCATAGGTGACCTCGGTATTTGGAAAAGTGGTATAGCAGCCAGCCTGCTTTATCAGTTCATTATGCTGCGCAACAAATTTGTTAGCCATTTTGACCTCTTCATCAAACTCGCCTGATACAGGTTCTGCTATCGGCATGAAGTCGTGCTGGTCAATATTATTGACATTTTCATCTGCCTGCTCAACAACATAGCTTATAGAAGGCTGTCTCGCAAGCGACTTATCATAATACGAGATCCAGAAATAGCCCGTGTGGACACCGTTCTCAACTATGCCCCAGTCGGCGCCCTCTCTGTCAGGGAATTCGTTCTCGCCGCTTCCCCAGCTGTTCTTGACAAGCCAAGCACCGTTTGCAGGAGGCTGTTTGTCAAATTCAACGATCTTGCCGTCACCCATTATTGCAGTGATAGAACCTTTGATAAAGTTCTCCTTCGGATAGTTATCGTCCCAACCGATTACCGTAACAGCGTGATTGATATCATTGGGCATATATGTATAATGCGCCCAGTTCTCGCTGATATATTCCATTTTGCCATCTTCATCAGGCATCGAGGTATCCGCACTGAAACTTACCTGAACGCCTCTGAGGTTGAGCAGTTCTTGTTTTATTGCCTTTGTGCCTTCCTCGTTGTAGGTATAGTAGCCGTTTTCGTCGATAAAGCCTGTACACGGCAGGTCATGCGTTTCCTTGATGGAATAATCGCTTCTGAACCGCAGATCGTCGGAAATGCTCCATGTATCCTTATCGCTGTAAGAATACTTCTGCATCTTGCCGTCCATCCATCTGTAATCTACCGTTGCTTCGTCGCCGTGATATTCATACTGCGGATCGCTGCTTTCATGGCACGGTCCTATGCCCTGCATAAGAGCGATAGCTGAATACAGATAGTTACCGCCTCTGTTCATGAAACTGGTAAGACCCTCAGGAGTATCGAGAGATTCCTCAATATACTGACCCTCGCCGTACTGCGGATAACCTGGTATATTGATTGGTCTTGCCGAGAACCATGCAATCTGCTTCTCCGAAAGGTTCAGCGTTTTGGGGTCAGCGGTCTTTCCATCGGCGCCGTTGAGACCAGCACCAAGTATGCTGGATTCTATCGCAGCGATAGTCGCAAAGCTCCAGCAGGTGCCGAAAGGTGCCTGCGAGCGCACAGGTGTCGTGTAGCTCTTTCCGTTGACATTACGAAGATCGAATTTCTCGGAGTTTATGCTGTAACCCTTTGTCAGTTTCGCTGCATCAGGATTGACTCCGTCGGCATTTACAACGTTCAGCGGTTCTGATTCGATGCCCTCGCTGTACTGTGCATCTCCTGTCAGATCAATGCTGAACGCTTTCGTGTTCTCTGATGAGACATTACTGCTTGTGCTTGACTGCCCGTCACTGCTCTGCGCAAACCCTGTCAGTGTGAACGACTGACCGACTGTCAGCACGGCGATCAGCAGCGCTATCGCTCTCTGCCGCACTTTTTTACCCATAGTTCCCAGCTCCTTTTTCATAAATTTTGTCTATTGTTCCGAAACGATATGTTTAACATTTGTTCACAATAACACTATATCACACCTGCCCTCAGTTGTCAACGACAAAAGCGCATTTTGCACAAAGCAATTATCACACAGCAAACCCTGCTCTCTTTCAGCTGCTGTGCAGCACGAAGCATAAAAAATATCGCAGCGTTTTTTCGCTGCGATATTTTTTATGACCCTGTTACTTTGAAGCTTTGCCTATGCTGTAAACAAGGCTGTTCGGAACTGCACCTGTTCCGCCGAAGATATTGAGCTTTGATGCTTTCTTTGTCTTGAGATACCTGCTCTGTTCATCGCTGAGTTTTGTGTCTGCAAGGAAAAGCGGAGCTTTGTTCATTGCTGCGAACACGCCGCCTGCAAGAGCATCAGGGAAATTAGTTCCCGTTGCGATGCAGATGGATTTTCCTGTAAGTACGCTCTTGAATTTATTATTGACTGCAACGCAGGTAGAATATCTGTTTTCGCCTGCGACACGGGTGATGGTCTTATTGAATTTCAGACCCAGAGCGCTGCCCGCTTTCTTCATCATATTGTCCGAGATAACGCCCTTACCGCCGATAACATATGCGCTTTTTACTTTGCCCTTGATCGAATTGAGATATGCAGCTGTCTGCTCATCAAGCTCTCCGTCTGTTTTAAGATAGATAACAGGTGCTTTCTTGACAGCAGCGACTGTGCTTACCGAAAGAGCATCGGCATAATTCATGCCGTAAACGAAGAATACCTCAGTCGGATTTTTGTTCAGCTTTGCTGCGATCTTGGTCGCTGTTTCAAATCTTGACTGTCCCGCGATACGCTCTGTTTTGATACCCTTCTTATTAAGTGTTGCTTCAACGTTCTCGCTGATAGCACCTGTTCCGCCAAGTATCTTGACATCTGTTGCGCCAAGGCGCTTTATCTCGCCGAGCGTTTCTTCAGGGATAGAGTCTGTGTTTGTCAGAAGGATAGGTGCATTGAGGCTTGCTGCAAGCGGAACGCCTGCAAGTGCATCTGCATAGTTGAGACCGTAAGCAAGGACCACAGTCTTTGAGTACTTATGTCCGCTCTCTGCGGAGATAGTCTTTGCGGTGTCAAATCTTCCTGCACCAGCAAATCTCGTTACAGGCTGGGAGATCTCCTTGAAAGTGAGATTATACTTCTTAGCGTAGCTTTGTGCGGCAGTTCCCTTCTGACCGTAGACTGTAAAGCTGCCGTCTTCCTGGAACACACTTGATGTTGTATCAAAGCTCTTTATGCTTGATGGGATGTAAACATCACTGAGCTTGGTATAAGCAAATGCAAGACCGTAGATGTTTGTAACAGTATTTGAGATATTTACAGAGGAAAGATTGCGGCATCTCATAAATGCCTCGCCGTAGATGTTCTTTACACCGCTTGGGATACTAACGCTTGTGAGGCTGGTGCACTCCTGAAAAGCCGATGCTTTTATTTCAGTCAAGCCATTGGTGAAGATTACGCTTTTGAGCGCATCGCAATGTGCAAATGCATAGCTTTCAATGACCTTTACGTTGTTAGGGATATAAAGGCTTGTGAGTGCGGTGTTTGAGTGGCAAGAAGTATCGCCTATCGTTGTAACGGTCGATGGGATAGTGAGCTTACTCTTGGCTTTGGGAACGTATTTGAGAATAGTCTTGTTCTTATCGTAAACCACGCCGTCAACAGATGAATAGGTCTTGTTTTTCTTATTGACATTGATAGCCTTTACCTTTGGACAGGTATCTATTATCCATCTTACCTCGCTGTTGAAGCCTGCGCCGTAATTGACAGTTTCAACTGCATCACAGTAGTAGATAGTATCATCGGGGATAGTCTTGACCGAGTCGGCAAAGGTGATAGTCTTGAGCTTGTCGCACTTCCAGAACGCATACTTTCTTACACTCGTTACGCCATTCGGAACAGTGGCTTTCGTTTTTCCTGCGGGACAGATGATGAAATCTGTCTTTGCCTTGTTGAGCAGGCAGCCGTCAACTGTTGCGTAGGTCTTGTTTGCGGTGTTGACGCTGATGCAGGTCAGGTCAGCGCACCTGAGGAAAGCACTTTCAGATATTGTATTGACTGTGCTGGGAAGATAGATAGTCTTTGCAGTACAGCCGATAAATGCTTTATCTCCCAGATATGTAACGCCCTCGGGAACGGTGATCGTTCCTATCTTCTTTTCATAGAACGCTTCTTCGCCGATCCTTTCTACTTTTCTGCCTGCAATAGTCGCAGGGATAGTAAGGCTGGTAACTGCATTCTGGTTCTTGTACCAGGTTATCTCGACATTTCCGTTGTTCATTACCCTGCACTTATAATCGTTCGTTTCGTAATAAGTGTCAGCGCTTGCGGTTATGCCCGAGGTGTTCACAAAGCCACTTTTCGGCAGCGCAGATGCCGAGCCGAATACCATACAAATTGCCAGTGCCATTGAAATAGCTTTCTTGTTCATTTTAAAACACTCCTTGAAAATTTATTAGTTGTTTAGTTGTTGAACTGATGTGTTTTGTGTTTTACTGTGCGATCTGATTCTTGGACCAGTAAAGCATACCGAGCCGTCCTTCTGATGTTTTATACTGCGTCGCACCGATAGATACCTCGCCATTGTGAGTGTCCCACATCAGCATAAAGGCACTTCCGGCGTGAGCAAAGCCCTTATCCTCGATGCTTTTAGCCAGATCGACCTGTGCATTGTCTGCGCCGACCTTGCTTGTGTAGTAGCCGTAAAAACCTGCATAGCTATTTTTTGTATCGACCGTTCCGCTGCCGCCGAATTCAGAGATCCATATTTCCGTGAACTTCGTTCCATAGACATCCACGCTCGTCTCAAGCGTCTGAAAGTATGTCGAATAATCTCCTGTCGTGTTGCTTTCCCACTTGTCCTGTGTCGTGCCGAATTTTTCGTTGATAGCCTTTTGTGCGTCAGCTATCGGTTTGCCCTTTACATTAGCAGCAAAGAATGCATCAAGATCCTCCACAGACCACTCGACATTTTTTTCGTCGGAAGTTTCAGCCTTGCTGCTGTTGTCATTTCCCGAGCTGTCAGCGTATGAGCTTGGATCGCTGACTATGAGCGATGAGTCTGTCTTTGAGCTTGTGTCTGCTGCTGCCACCGACGAGCTTGCCTGAGAACTTGTCTTTATATCCGTGTCCGAGCTGCTTTCGCCGCATGATACAAGCATTGAGCAAGCTATCACTGCGGCAGTGGCAGCTGCGAGAATATTCTTTATTTTCATATCATTTACCTCCCCCATGAGAGTTTCGGCCAGAATACCAGACCGAGTCGTCCGAAGTATGTTTTGTGCTGTGTTGCTCCGATAGATACCTCTCCGCTGGAGGTGAGCCACATCAGCATAAATGTATTCTTGTCATGCTCAAATCCGTCATCTGTGATTTTTTTAGCCAGAACATCCTGTGCTACATCTGCAGCGACCTTGCTGTCATAGTAGCTGGCAAAACCGCAATACTTGGTTTTTGTATCAACAGTTCCGCTTTTTTCGGCTTCTGAGATCCAGATCTCTGTGAAAACAGTATCATAGACCTTTATGCTTGTCGTCAGCTTTTGTGTATATGTTGTATGTTTTCCGCCTGTGGATGTTTCCCACTTGCCTTCCAGCGTTCCGAACTTTTCGTTGATAGCCTGCTGTGCTTGGGCTATCGGCTTGCCTTTAACATTGGTATCCATAAAAGCGCTCAGATCTTCGACAGACCACTCAACATATTTCTCGTCTGTCTGCGGAGCCTTGCTGCTCGATCCGTTATCAGCCTTACTGCTGCTCTCGCTGTTTTTCGTGCTTTCCGTCCTTGAAGACGAAGAGTCTGACTGCGAACTCTGATCGCTTATTATGAGTGATGAATCTGACTTTGAGCTTGTGTCGGCTATTGCCACAGACGAATAGGCCTGTGAGCCTGAACTGTCATCAGAGCCTTTGTTTGAAAGCACTATCGCCGTTGTGACTCCGCCCACTGCGATGACTCCTGTTGCTATTGCCGCAACGATTTTTCCTGTGATTATACCTCCGACCATTTTACTACCTCCTGCAACTGCTGTTGTTGTCGTACCTGCAGAAGCACCAGCCGCAGCGCTGAAAATATGTGATCCAAGCAGTATCTGCGAAATGTCGGGAACGCTGATACTTGCCGCCTCCTTTCGGAGTATCTGAGTGAGTATCGGAACAGGTATGAGCATATGCAGCCTGTCGTCGTTTTTCTTCTCGTAGATAAGCACCGCCTCCCTGATCTTTTCTCTGGCGGAGCAAAGTCTTGACGAAACAGTATTTACGGGACACTCCATGACATCGGCTATTTCCTCCAGCGACATCTCATCATAATAGTACATTATAATAGTCTGCCGCTGAACATCTGAAAGCACATCGTTTATGATCTGCATTATCAGCCTGCGCTTTGTTTCGTCCGTAACGTATTCCTCAGGGATAAAGCTCTCATCGTCCTTTATCTCGAAGCCCTGCTCGGACTGCTCATCAAGTGAGTCCTCTGCTGGTTTCCTGAAAAACCGTCTGCACTTGTTGACAGCGATAGTGTTTATCCATTTGGGGAATTTAGCGCCGTCTTTAAGCTCGTCCAGTTTTTCGAGAGCCGTCATGAAAGTGTCCTGCATGACGTCCCTGGCATCGTCCTCATTTGCGAGCAGTTTTAAAGCTGTGAAATATACCGACCTTTCAGTCTGCCTGTACAGTTTTTCAAAAGCATTTTTGTCACCGTTCTTTGTCTGCTCGACCAGCTCACGCCATTGTGCTTCATTCATTTCTCATTATCCTTTCATAGATTTCCGACATTCTGACGTGCGGCTTTTTTGCCTCTGCATATAACAGATACACGAGCATCGGAAAATCCCCAATATTTTTTCAGATATTTTTTACGTTTGTATACATGCACAACGAAATGCATAAACGCACCCTTGAATTTGTATCATATGCGCAATAAACTGTATGTGAAAAGTATATCATATCTCTATGCTTATGTCAATTATTGTTTATTGAAGTGTTTGATCTGTGTACCATTCAATACATACAGACTGCATATTTTTCGGCAAGCACAATAAAAACAAGACAAAAAAGGCATCGACCTGCGGTGAATCCGATACCTCTTGTATTATTTATTCTTTAGTCTGCGCCGTGAAGCATTATCTCAGGTCGATAGAACGCACCCTTTCACGCAGCGGCAGCACCAGCGGCGGAGACACAGACAGCTCATCTATCCCCATTCGCAGAAATGTTTCTGTAAGCGCCGTGTCTGCGGCAAGCTCTCCGCATATGCCTACCCATGCGCCATGCTCATGAGCATTCTTTGCCGACATTTCTATCAGCCTCAGCACGGCTTCGTGGTGAGTGTCAACAAAAGCTTCAAGCTTTGCATTCTGCCTGTCGCACGCAAGCGTATACTGTGTCAGGTCGTTTGTGCCGATGCTGAAAAAGTCAACGAGCGCAGCAAGCTTATCGCTTATCAGGGCGGCGGCAGGAGTTTCTATCATAATGCCAAGCTCTGTATCCTCTTTAAAAGGTATGCCCTCGGCTTTCAGCTCCTGCTTTACCTCATCACACATAGCCCTGCATTTTTCGACCTCGGCGGTGCTGGTTATCATCGGGAACATTATCCCCAGCTCGCCGTATACAGAAGCTCTGTAAAGCGCACGCAGCTGTGTGCGGAATATCTCGGGGCGGGTGAGACATATCCTTATCGCACGCAAGCCCAGTGCAGGATTGTCTTCCTTATCAAGCCCGAAGTAGCCTATCTGCTTATCGGCACCTATGTCGAGAGTGCGTATTATGACTTTCTTTCCTTCCATGCTCTCAAGCACTTTCCTGTACACAGCGAACTGCTGCTCCTCGGTGGGATAGTCCTCACTTTCAAGATACAGAAACTCGCTTCGGAAAAGACCTATCCCGCCTGCGTCGTTTGCAAGCACCGCACCGATGCTTTCAGCGCTGCCGATATTGGCAAATATATCGATCTTCGTGCCGTCAACTGTCACGTTCTCCTTGCCTTTAAGCTCCTGCAAAAGCTGTTTTCTCCTTTGATCCTCAGCCTGCTTCGCTTCTATCCTTCTGACAGTCTGCTCATCGGGTGAGATAAAGACCTCTCCCGTGTGACCGTCAACGATCAGCATATCCCCGTCTTTCACAGCAGCAAGGAATCCCTCTCCCACGCCGACAACAGCCGGAATGTCCATATTTCCTGCAAGTATGGCCGTGTGGGAATTTGACGAGCCCAAAGCCGTCACGAAGGCCAGCACCCTGTCCTTATCCAGCAAAACCGTTTCGCTGGGAGCGAGGTCATCAGCACAGACTATCATCTTTCCGTCAGATGCAGCCGTATCTGCTTCTCCGCCGCAAAGACAGCTTATCAGACGGTTCGATATGTCCTTTACATCAGCCGCACGAGCCTGCATATATGTATCGTCCATAGAGGTGAACATCTCAGCGAAATCATCTGATGTGACGGCAACAGCATACTCTGCATTGACCTGCTGAGTTTCGATGATATTCTTTATCGACTCGTTATAGTCCTCATCTTCAAGCATCATGATGTGTATCTCGAATATCTCTGCATCGCTCTGTCCGACCTCTCTGAGAGCCTTTTCGTATATCCCGTTCAGCTGCTCGGTGGCAAGAGCCTTGGCTTTTTCGACACGCTCAAGCTCCTTTGCTGTGTCAGTTATCTTTTCACGCTTAACCGCCGCAGCCTTTCTTCTGAACACCGACGCTTTGCCTATGGCTGCCGCTGCGCAGACTCCATTTCCTTTGAATACAGTCATATCCGTCACCTGTTCTTTCTCCTGTTTTATCTGTACTTATTGAGATTATAACACATTGCTCTGCATTTTGCAACATGCTCTGCTTCACAGAAGAATCTAATGCAGCATGCTGTTGTAAAAGTCAGACCACAAAAGAAAACTGCGGAACAGGTAGGATCTGTCCCGCAGTCACAGCTATGGAGAGGTCGTTAAAAATGAAAACCGAATATGATTTGTCTATCTGCAGGGCTGGTCTTTGAACCTGCGTGCGTATTCTTTCAGGCTGCGTCTTGCCTTGCCCAGCAGCTGCACGAACAGCGCTGTAAGTGTAAGCGCAGCCATTATCATAATAAGCTCTGTCATTTTCTTTTACCGCAGCCGCACCCGCTGCAGCTCATGGGGCAGCTCCCGCATTTGCCGCCGCAGATGGGTGACTTTCCTTTCTTCTTATCTTTTATCATGTTCAGCACTATTGCAGTTACAATAAGCGCAAGCACTATGCACACGATCATCGTTCCGATATTCGCTCCTATCCACGACAGCATTTCCTATTCTCCTTTCGATACTTGTTTTTTTGTCTTGTTATTTTGTACCCATTGCAAGCTTTTTGTTTTTGACTGTAAGCTTTGTAGCTTCCTTATACGGTCTGAACAGCATAAATATCATACCGCCGAGAATGAGTATCGCTGCTATAAGACCGACCACATTCACTTTAGCGCCCGACAGGAATATGTTGCCGAACTGGGTGATCATAAGTGCAACAGCGTAAGCAAATCCGCACTGGTAAGCGATAGCGAACCATGTCCACTTTGCGCTGTTCATCTCACGCTTGATAGCGCCGATAGCTGCAAAGCAAGGTGCGCAGAGCAGGTTGAACACCAGGAACGAGAAGCCTGTGATGACTGTGAACGAGCCTGCAAGCGCCTGCCAAGTGGTCTGGTCGCCGCTGCCGTAGAGCGTTCCCATTGTGCCGACGATGTTTTCCTTTGCGACAAGTCCGGTGATAGATGCCACAGCAGCCTGCCAGTTGCCCCAGCCAAGAGGCTTGAATATCCATGCGATGCCATCGCCTATCTTAGCAAGGATAGACGCATCGAGCTGATCTTCTTCCAGCATTCCGAATGATCCGTCAACAAAGCCGAAGCGGCTTGTGAACCAAACAACGATAGTTGAAAGCAGAATGATAGTACCTGCTTTTTTTATGAACGACCAGCCTCTCTCCCACATAGAGCGAAGCACGTTGCCAACGGTAGGGAGGTGGTAAGCGGGCAGCTCCATAACGAACGGAGCAGGGTCGCCAGCGAACATTCTTGTCTTTTTGAGCATTATGCCCGAAACGATTATTGCAGCCATACCGATAAAGTATGCCGATGTAGATATCCATGCAGAGCCGCCGAACAGCGCACCTGCTATCATTGCGATGAATGGCACCTTAGCGCCGCATGGAATGAATGTCGTGGTCATTATCGTCATTCTGCGGTCACGCTCGTTCTCGATAGTCCTTGATGCCATTATTCCCGGAACGCCGCAGCCAACGCCTACGAGCATCGGGATGAACGACTTGCCCGAAAGACCGAACTTTCTGAAAACTCTGTCCAGCACGAATGCTATTCTTGCCATGTATCCGCAAGCTTCAAGGAAGGCAAGCAGCAGGAACAGAACCAGCATCTGAGGAACAAAACCGAGAACTGCGCCGACACCTGCGATGATACCGTCAAGGATAAGTCCCTTGACCCAATCGGCAGCGTTCAGCTTATCAAGTCCTTTTTCCGCAAGCGAAGGAAGGCTCGGAACAAACACACCGTAGTCCTCCATTGCAGGCGCATCATAGTGCGGCTTGTAGTCCTTGTCGGTGTACTGCGCCACAGCATCTTCGAGAGCTTCCTTGTCGGCTTCTTCAGTCGAAGTTTCAAGCGTTTCCTCGTCTTCAAGTGTGTACTCTACATTTGCATCAGCAGGCGTTGCCGCTATAAGCTTATCAAGCGCTTCTTTTGCAGCTGCTTCGTCAAACTCATCAGACTCGGTGTCGAGAGTTTCCGCAAGAGCCTCCGCATCGCCGTACTGTTCAGCGAATGCAATGATTATGTCGTTTGAGTCGCCGTATTTTTCCTCAGCGTCTTCAACCTCTGACGAACCTATGCCCACAAGATGCCAGCCGTCGCCGAACACGCCGTCGTTTACCCAGTCGGTCATCGGCGTGCCGACAGCGACCATTGAGATATAGTATACAAGGAACATTATCACTGCAAATATCGGCAGACCGAGCCAGCGGTTAGTTACCACCTTGTCGATCTTATCCGAGCTTGTGAGCTTGCCTGAGCTTTTCTTTTTGTAGCAAGCCTTGATTACCTCTGAGATGTAAACGTATCTTTCGTTTGTGATTATCGACTCGGAGTCGTCGTCCATTTCCGTTTCAACAGCTGTGATGTCCGCCTCGATGTGCGACCTTGTCGCGCCGTCTATGTTCAGCTTTTCAATGACTTTGTCGTCACGCTCAAACAGCTTGATAGCGTACCAGCGCTGCTGCTCCTCAGGCAGAGAGTGAACGCACGCCTCTTCGATGTGAGCAAGTGCGTGCTCAACACTGCCAGAAAACGTGTGCTGCGGTACAGTCTTTTCGCTGGACTTTGCTGCGTCGATAGCCGCCTGTGCAGCTTCTTTTATGCCTGTGCCTTTGAGTGCAGAGATCTCCACTACCTTGCAGCCAAGCTGTCTTGAAAGCTCGCTTGTGTTTATCCTATCGCCGTTTTTGCTGACGATGTCCATCATGTTTATAGCCACCGCAACAGGTATTCCAAGCTCAACGAGCTGCGTGGTCAGATAAAGGTTCCTTTCGAGATTCGCTCCGTCGATTATGTTGAGTATCGCATCAGGTCTTTCTCCTACGAGATAATTTCTCGCAACGACCTCCTCAAGTGTATATGGTGAGAGCGAATATATGCCCGGCAGGTCGGTGATAACGACACCATCGTGCCCTTTGAGCTTTCCCTCTTTCTTTTCAACAGTAACGCCCGGCCAGTTCCCGACAAACTGGTTTGAGCCCGTCAGTGCATTGAACAGCGTGGTCTTGCCGCAGTTCGGGTTTCCGGCAAGTGCGATCTTCAGATCCATTCGATTACTTCCTTCCCTTAATAGTTAGTTTATGCTAACTTATTGTCAAAAAATAAGCGGTCACATGACCTCTATCATTTCGGCATCAGCTTTTCTCAGCGAAAGCTCATAGCCTCTCACCGTGACTTCCATCGGGTCGCCCAACGGTGCAACCTTGCGGATATACACATCTGTGTTCTTTGTGATGCCCATATCCATTATCCTGCGCTTGACTGCGCCCTCTCCGTGCAGCTTTACGACCTTCACGGTGCTGCCGATGTCGGCGTCTTTGAGTGTTTTCATTTTCTTCCCTCCCACATTAGACCATTATCTTCTG